>NZ_JBDNJQ010000052.1:0-46879 GCF_051172895.1 Nostoc sp. CALU 1950
GGGATCAAAAGTGCCTAAAGTTACAGAGAGAAACTTTTCAAACATCCTCTTAGACTAAGCCATACAAAATGACCTTTTTTGAATTCAAAATGCAAAATTCAAAATGAAGAGAAGAGTGAAAATAATTTTGAATTAATTAATTCTGGGTTTCAAGCCCCCGCTAAATTGAAAATTTAGCGGTCTTCAATTAGTGGTGGTTTCAAGCCCCCACTAATTGTCTTTAATTTTTAATTTTTAATTGGAGCGAAGCGACTTGACCCAGCAGGGCTGAGTTAATCAGAGACTTAGCAAAAGTACGAATAATCTTAGGTATTAAACAGCAACAGATGCTTCTTTACGTGGTCGTGTTACTGTTTTTTTTAACATAATTGGTTGTCAGCTTCATCCTTTAAATTAGGTCGCCAACAGATATGCGTAGGTGTAGCCAGTCGGAGAGATCGCATTACGAATTACGTGCAGTACTACCAGCTTTCAACTTTGGATAAGCAATCCGTTTGTGATGAAATTGCTGCCAAACATCCACAAATATCTGGGCAATTTGTGACATTTCTTCTCGTGTTAAGCCGGAATCAACGAGTTGATTATCTTGCCATTTGGCACGCAGGATATTATTTAGCATTGTTAAAGCTTGTTCGGTGGAGACATTAACTGATCGCTTTTCCTCTTTTGCGGGAGACGCACTGCGAAGGGGACGCTTACCTGAATCTGACCCTTGGAGCGATCGCAGCGCCGCTTCGCAAGAATCTGCTAACATCACAATTCCAGTTTCCCGTGATTGGGGAATTGGGCCATCGTAGCGGAAATCTGCGTCGTCTACCGTTAAACTTGGATCTTCCTGAGCCATTTGCTGGGCTTGGTGATGGAAATAGGCAATTAGCATCGTTCCCTGATGCTCTGGAATAAAAGCTTGAATCGCTGTCGGCAAAAGGTGTTTCCGCGCCATCACCAACCCTTCAGTTACGTGCTTTTTGATAATTTCTGCACTCTTCCAAGGGTCTTTAATCTCTGTATCATGTTTATTCGGCCCCCCCATTTGATTTTCAATAAAGCCAAGAGGGTCGTGCATTTTACCAATATCGTGATATAATGTTCCAGCCCTGACTAACTCAACATTGCAGCCTAGTTCTTTGGCAGCAGCTTCCGCAAGGGTAGCGACAAGCAGCGTGTGCTGAAAAGTTCCGGGAGTTTCAGTAGCGAGTCGTTTTAATAAAGGGCGGTTAGGGTTCGCCAGTTCTGCTAGGCGGATTGGGGTAACTAAATCAAAAACTTTTTCTAGATAAGGACTCAACCCTAAAGCAACAACACTCCAGCCGAAACCGGATAAAGCAAATAATCCGGCTTCTCGGAGGACGATATACCAAGTTGAACCAAATGCTTGACCAATTAAGATTTTAACAGCCAGGTAAATACCGCCCTGAGTTAAAGCGATCGCAATACCCAATAATGCCAATTCTTCACGCGATCGCAGTCGTTGTGCAATGTAACTACCTAATATTCCTCCCCCAACACCAGCTAAAAGGGCAGCCTTGCTCATATCCAAGCTAATGCCTAATATCGGCCACAGTAGTCCGACAACTGTCAACCCCAAGGTGGGGCCGTAGAAACTTCCCAACAATAAACCAAGGGCGCTCCAGGTGGTATATGGCAATCCTAGTGTGATCACTCCTGGCACACTCAGAGTCAGCAGTAACACCAATAAGCGATCGCGTTGTCGCAATTCGTAATCAATATGCCGTTCTACCCAGACAAAAATGCCAATAGCGATCGCAATAACGCCTGCTAACTTCACTAACTCGTGCCATTTTACCTCACGACGAATTAGGTGATAATGCTCCAGCACCTCAAAGTTCCATGCACTAATCTGCTCTCCTTTTTTGACAATCACCTCACCACGCTGTACCTTCACCATCACCGGCGGTATCCCCGCAGCAGCCTTTTGAGCGTTTTCTCTCGTTTGTTCCTCATCATTTTGCAGATTCGGCTTGAGTACAGCTAACAACAGTTTGCTTGCTAAAGGTTCAGCGGATTCTGGTACAAAAGTCTGCACTTGTAAGCTCACCGCATCTTGTAAGATATTTCGTGGTAGTCCCAGTGGGATACCTTGGGTAAGAATTCGCTCTATACTCTGATAAATTCCGATTTGTGTTTTTTCCCACTCACCATCTGACAAATCCAAAATGAGGGATTCCTCATATACTGCTTCTGGGCTAACACTTTCCAACTGTAAAAGTTTGGTAGTGGCTTGGGTGAATTTTTGGCGGGCTTGGGAAATTTGGGCAATCAGTAAAGACAAGTTTTTCTCAGAAGTGGCGACGCCGTAAGATTCTAGCTCTGCTTTTGCTTGAGCAAAGTTAGTGTTTTGAGAAAAATTAACTCTCTGTGTCTCTTCTGGACTCTGGTAATCAGATTTAGGTCGTGTTGTGCGCGGCTGGCGTTCTTGATTAGGAGCAGCTATCAATAATGAACGGAATGAGGTGGTAGTTTGTCCTGTTGCTTTCTTCTGCTGATTTTTACTATTTTCTAGAGCCAATAGCAGTGCTTGCCATTCTGAGTTAGGACAGGAGCGGAGGTAATGCTGGATAGAGATGGACAAAACTAGAGGATCAAAAAAAGGAAAAGCTCCAGCAACGGCGCGAATTTCGTTGCCATCATCAAGAAATTGTTGCAATTTTTCCTTGATTTGTTCGTTTATTCGCACGTTAACCATCAACACTTGTAAGGAGCTTTTACTGATGGCTTTGCGCTCGGCTTCTGTTTGTTTCTGATCTTCGATGCTAGCTGTGTAGGGCGCTGTAAATGTCTGGGGTGAGGGACTTCCTACTTGGAGTTGAGTTTGATTGTATAATTTATACCCAATAACCCCTGTGAGAGACACTACAGCGATCGCTAAAATCACCAAGGAACGCTGTTCATGTACCCATTCTAAACCGACTGTATAAATACCACTCTTAGTTTTGACCGATTTTGCCTTTAACCTGAGCGCTCTTTCTTGTTTTCGGCGATCGCTTTTTTCATTGGTTTTTGATAAAAACAGGAATACATTTGTGGCCATAGTCCTGATAAGTTCCCTTCTATGGCTTTTGCTTTTGGGACTTCTCATTAACTTTCCCTTACGGCGTAGTGCTTTGTACTGTCGCCGCCAGTTAGTCAATTGCTGGGTCAATAACTGCAAAAATTGCTGCATTTTCATTATCTTTGCCTGCAATTGCCGACTTTGATAGCTCAAAAAAGGACAATCATCAGGGAAGTTTTCTCTGTGGCTGCTGCAACTATGGTGGTTGGGCTTTTTTGTTGCCGATTTACCACAATAGCTACCTACAGAATCAGTCCGAGAGTTTACTGAAAAATTCTAGTATATAAGACTAGTACACTATGGCAGAAGTTTGCCTACCTTTAACAAGGTACTTAAGCCCCTTGTTAATTTGGTTAATTGAGATTAACGCGACCGAATAACGCGAGGAGCTGCATAAACTGAAAGCAGAGCCACCTCACATTCCTCCTCTGTTAACTCCGTTGGATTTAGAGCAAGATCATACACTCCTGACCACACCGCCACAAATGCATCGGTCAATTCTAACATTTGAGAAAAGCTAGTTAGTCCCCATGCTGGAGAATTCCTCTGCAAGAGCAATACTTGCCAATTTACGGGAATTCCACCTGTACCATTATATGCTCCTGATAAAGCACCAGTAATTGCACCTGTAGCCTGTGAGATTAGAGGCGTAGCATCTTGCATTTTAGTATTGCCATTGTCAATAGCCTGCAAAACTGCAAGGCGAAAGTCTTCCAAGGTACTTAAAAAGCAGTAAAACGCCATAGCAATAGTGTTACTGAGTTTTTCTTTCTTAGCAAACTCAGCTTGCGCTCTTGACAATCCAGCCCCTTGTTGTAATAAATTCTGGACTCTTAATAAGTTTTTTGGTATTGATGTCGGTGTTTCTCCGAGAAAAGAAACCGTTTGCGGGATAAGGGTTAAGGGGTCGAGTTTTTCAGTTAGGGCAAGAGCGATCGCATATCCTACTGCTAGTGTTCCATCCCTTACTACTGGGTCATCATCCCAGATTTTTAGCACACGCAACAAGGTTTGTCGCAGCTTTATTGGATTTTCGTGAAAAAAGAGTGCTACTGGTAGTGTGGAAATAATTATTTTTATTGATATGTCATCAGTTTCTAGTAAATGAGGAGACTCTTGTTGCTGACGCCTTATCCAATCATCTAAATCTAATCTACCCAATGCTATCAAACTCTGGGTACCCACAACCGCCATTCTGCCTAAATCTAGGTAACCCTGAAACTGTATTTCACTACCAGAGGCTAAACTTTCTCCCAGGAATGCTCCGAGTAAAGTACCTTTAAACCGACTTATAGGAGAGTAACGCATAGAATTTTGGATTTTGGATTTTGGATTTTGGATTTTGGATTGAAGAATTTAATCCAAAATCTAAACTCTAAAATCGATTCATTTTTCATTCTTTACGTTTCGTCTTTTCTTAAATGATTTACTAAAGCTTGTAAGCCCAACAAGTAACTTTGGACGCCAAAACCACTTATTTGCCCAATCGCGACTGGAGCGATGTAAGAATGATGGCGAAAATCTTCCCGACGGTAAATATTGCTCAGATGCACTTCTACTGTGGGCAAGTTAACAGCAGCGATCGCATCTCGCAATGCCACACTTGTATGGGTGTACGCCCCTGCATTAATCAAAATTCCTTGATATTGCCCTAACGCCTCATGAATAGTATCTACTAAAATTCCTTCATGATTTGACTGCAAAGGAAAAACTTTCGCCTGTAACTTGAATGCTTCTTCTTCTAACAGGCGGTTAATTTCAGCTAGTGTCAAAGAACCATAAATTCCTGGTTCTCGCTGTCCTAGCAAATTTAAGTTTGGCCCATGCAATGCCAGAATGCTTAAGGGTTTTAACGTCGAGTTTACCACTGTGATTTTAGTGGCGGCGGCGCGAGCGATCGTTTACAGGAATCGGAATCAGTTCCGGTTCCGGTTCAGCCTCTGGCCCTAATAGGCTCTCAATAAGCCTACGAGCTAATTCCTTAAGCTTTTCCAGCACCTTTTCTATATAGTCCATGAACTGACCGCTCCTGAGATACTACCTCAATTTTGATTAACAGGTACGCAGAAAATGGTATATTTTCGCACCTCTGGCTTCCAATCGGGCTGATACACAATCCCGTATTTGGGAGATAAGCCACTTCTAAAATTTAGCGTTGTGTTTTCCCTTACTTTTTAGAGTATCACACTTGCAACCTACCGAACTGTATCCTATCAAGGATGGATATCAAGGGTCAAGAGTCGAATGGCACTCTTGTTAAGCCCAAAGGCTTGTGTTGCCTCGTTCCTAGTCTTAAGACTGGGAATGTATTCCGAGAAGGTTGCTACCTTTGGTGGAGTTTCCCTGACTGGTTCCCAACCTTCAGACTGAGAATCAGTCAGGGCAAGTGCTATATCTTAACTTAGTGATATTGGTCAAGAGTCGGACTTTGAATTCTTGAGTGCCAAAATGAGATTTTAGATTGCCGATAACGCTAACGCTTTTCTACGAGATGCTAGCGATGCTAAAACCTCTTGTGAGTGAAACAAATCCAAAATCCAAAATTGCCTGACTCACAATTAGCCTTCTGTCGCCTTTTTTTTCGCAGTGGTCGTTGATGATTTAGCAGTTGACTTAGATTTGGAACTCGTTGATTTACTCGTTTTGCGAGTCGATTTCCCAGTCGATGCCTTAGCTGCTAACAAGTTCAGTGCCTCAGCCAGGGTTATATCTTCTACTGTTTGACCTTCTGGGATACTTACATTAGTTTTGCCATGCTTGATGTAAGGGCCATAAGGGCCATCGTAGATGTTAATTGTTTCCCCGTCCTCTGGATGCGTACCTAATTCGCGTAAGGCTGCCTTGGACTTGCTGTTGGTGGAACTGCGTCCCTTTTTTGGTTCGGATAACAATTCCAATGCACGTTCTAAGCTAATTGCCAATACATTATCAGCAGCTTTCAGGGAACGGTAGTCTTTCCCCTCCTTACCTTGGTCATGAACGACATAAGGGCCAAAGCGTCCCAAACTTGCTTGGATTTTGCCGCCTGTGACTGGATGAACTCCCAATGTCCGGGGTAGTGCCAATAGACCAACAGCCATTTCCAGGGTAACGGTTTCTGGGGTGACACCTTTGAGTAGGGAGGCTTGTTTCGGTTTAGGGTTTTCGTCGGTTTTGTCACCTAATTGGACATAAGGCCCATAAGCGCCAATTTTTACATAAATCGGTTCGCCAGTTTCGGGATGGCGACCTACCTGGTCAGGACCAGTGATTTTTTGCCGCAGCAATACTTCTACCTGTTTGGGGTCGAGATCAGCTGGCGTCAGGTCTTTGGGAATTGAAGCGGTGATAACTCCGTCACCATTTTCGACTTCAATATAGGGGCCATATTTACCAATGCGGACTTTGGCATCTAGATTTTCCAGTTCTACAGTCCTAGCTTTGGTGGCATCAATCTGACTTTCTCGTTCTTTTACCAGGGTTTCTAGCCCTTTTTCTCCCAGATAAAATTGCTGCAAGTAGGGTAGCCATTTCGCTTCACCTGTGGCAATGTCATCAAGGGTTTGCTCCATCTTCGAGGTAAAACTGGGGTCAACGATGTCTGGAAAATGTTTTTCCAGCAAGTCGGTGACGGCGAAAGCGGTGAAGGTGGGAATGAGAGCGTTAGTCACCAAATGGGCATAACCCTTATCGATGATCGTGCCAATGATGCTGGCGTAGGTACTGGGACGACCGATACCTTCACTTTCTAAGGTTTTCACCAAAGAAGCTTCGGTGTATCTAGCTGGCGGTTGGGTTTCGTGCCCAACTGCTTCTAAATCTGTACAATTTGGATGATCTCCCACTTTCAGATTCGGCAAAATCACTTCCTGGTCTTCCAGTGCTGCTTCTGGGTCGTCTGAACCTTCGACGTAGGCACGTAAGTATCCTGGAAATTCAATCCGTTTGCCAGAAGAACGGAATCCAGCATCCTCGACTTGCAATTGCACGGTAATTTGAGTTTGGCGGGAATCAGCCATTTGACAGGCAACTGTCCGCTTCCAAATCAAATCATAAACGGCAAGTTCTCGACCGCCCAAAGCAGTTTCTTGGGGCGTGCGGAAAGTGCTACCCGCTGGACGAATTGCTTCGTGCGCCTCTTGTGCGCCTTTGGATTTGGTGGTGTATTGCCGGGGTTGGGGGCTGAGGTATTGTTGACCGTAGAGCTTTTCTACACAACTCCGAGCAGCTGCGATCGCTTGATCTGACAAATGTACCGAATCTGTCCGCATATAGGTAATATACCCTTGCTCGTACAAATTCTGGGCAACCCGCATTGTGTCACGGGCTGAGAGGCGCAATTTCCGGTTAGATTCTTGTTGCAGTGTCGAGGTAGTGAACGGTGGCGACGGTTTGCGCGTCACTGGGCGTTCCTCAATGTCGTTAACATTCCAGGTTTTCCCAGTTAGGCGTTCCTTGAGCGCTACCGCTTGTTCTTCGTTGAGCAACAAGACATTGCGACCTGCGGTAATTTGTCCGGTCGTGGCGTCAAAATCGCTACCGTTAGCGATTTTGGTTCCTCCCAATGTGATCAACTGGGCAGCAAAGGGGGTTTTTTCCTTTGACAAACTGGCTTTCAAATCCCAGTACGTACCCTCATGGAAAGCGCGGCGTTGGCGTTCCCTAGTGACTAAAAGTCGCACGGCTACAGATTGCACTCGCCCAGCAGATAATCCCCAGGCGATTTTTTTCCATAGCAGAGGAGACAAGGTATAGCCCACTAGTCGATCTAAAATCCGCCGCGTTTCTTGGGCGCGAACCAACTGCTCATCAATATTGCGGCAGTTTTTCAGAGCTTTTTTGATCGCTTCTTGGGTAATTTCGTGAAACACCATTCGCTTAGTGGGAACTTTTGGCTTCAGCAATTGGTATAAATGCCAACTAATGCTTTCACCTTCCCGGTCTTCGTCCGTTGCCAGAATCAGTTCATCTACATCCTTGAGGGCTTCTTTCAGCTGGGTGACAATTTTCTTTTTGTCTTTTGGGACAACATATACCGGTTCAAAGTCGGCGTCCACATTTACCCCTAGCTGCGCCCATGTTTCCCCCTTGACGGCAGCGGGAATTTCACTAGCCGACTGGGGTAAGTCACGCACATGACCCATAGACGCCTCCACCCGATAGCCTGCTGGCAGGTAGTTGCGAATGGTACGAGCTTTGGTTGGAGATTCGACGATGACGAGAGTTGACATGGAAATTTCAATAAAAAGAAGAGCTACTAAGCCAAACAGTCAAATTGAGGTAACTTTTGCAAATTGTCAAGATAAAAGGTCACGCTTAGGGCGTTGATTTAATCCTCACATAAACTGCCTGCTTGGGAGAAAATCCGCTGAACTTATGGCCCAGTCTGTCCCAGAGGATAAATGAGGGTACGCTGGGTCTGAATTTCCAGCTATTTCAATCTTTAACTTATCTAACGCATAATTGGCGACTACAGTTTTTAAAATATTCCAATTGGGTATTGGGCATGGGGCATGGGGCATGGAAGATGAGAAAGCAAGGAACAGGGAGACAAGGGGACAAGGGGACTTGAGTGAGTACTTGTAACAAGTCTTTCTCCTTGTCCTCTTCACAATGCCCAATCCCCTATGCCTTATGCCCAATTCCCAACTTTAATAGAGCTTGTGCCAAAATTAAATCAAACTTGAGAGCAAAAGCGAAGTGGGATTTGTACCCATGTCAAGAAAGCAAAACCATGAAACCAATTCGTCAGGGTGATGTTATCTTACTACCTGTGCAGCAGGTTGAAGGACAAAAAATACCTCATTTAATTTTGGCAGAAGGCGAAGTTACGGGTCATAAACATCGTATCACTGAGGGTAGAGCGGAATTATCTGAAAAAGATGGCACACTCTATTTACGTGTTTTTTCAGAATCGGCATTGCTAGCTCATGAAGAGCATAAAGCTATTTCTATTCCCCAAGGTGACTGGATGGTGAAAATTCAGCGAGAATACGAGCCTGAAGGTTGGCGTTATGTCGCTGATTGAAAAGTTAACGTCTGAGCAAGAGGCTTTGATTCCAGTTTATCGGGACAAGTGGAGAGCGATCGCACTTTCAACTGAGAGAATTAATCGTGCAAAAGCGGCTGAAGTTGTTGAGAGTTTGTACTCACTTTTGGAAAAGAAAGTTCCAGAAATTATATTTTCTAATAGCCCTAATGCGACTATTAGCGAAATGCTCTTATTTAATTCATCTCAAAATCGGCTAGAAAGTAATTTAGTAGATTCTGTAGAGGATTATGTAAAAATTCAACTACAAAACTTTAGTATACAAGTATCTTTACAGCCAAGCGCCTCTTTTTATGAAAAACACTTATTAGCTTATAACGATAATCTAGAAACAGATTTTTTTGGAGAAGATCCATTTAATTTATTACATATAATTTTTGGCTTAAATCAATCTGAAATAGTTTGGCAGCTTTGGTCTAAAAAAGTGGAAGCTAAAGCGATTTCTTCATTAGGTTGGTTATATACTGCTGCGATTTTTGATTTTTTAATTTCAGAAATAAATTGTAAATGTAACCATACGATTTATAAATTGGTAGAGGAAGTAGTGATTTTAGGAGGGATGATATTCCCTTTTGAAAGATTCTGTTTGATATGCGATCGCCCTAAAAAATTATCTTTTGACAATCAAAATCGCCTCCACGCTGAAGGTGAACCCGCAATAAAGTATGCTGATGGATTTAGCCTCTACTCCTACCACGGCGTAACCTTGCCTGAAAAATACGGTAAAATCCACCCGCAGCAATGGCAAGCTGAATGGCTTTTATCAGAGGAAAATACCGAACTACGGCGAGTACTAATTGAGGGTATCGGTTACGCTATAATTTGCGAAGAATTGCAAGCTATTGAATTAGATAATTGGCAAGAATATACACTATTAAAAATTGATAATAATGTGGATATCGAACCGATTTATTTATTAAAAATGGCTTGCCCTAGCACAGGCTTTATTCACGCCTTGCGAGTTCCACCGAATATCAACTCAGCGCGTGAAGCGATTCGCTGGGTAAATTGGGGTGTAGATCCAGAGGAATTTGGTGTGCAAACATAATTGTTTAAGAGGATGTTTCAATAGCTCTTAGTGATGTATCAAATTCTTTTAGATCCCCCTAAATCCCCCTTAAAAAGGGGGACTTTGATCCGGTTACCCCTTTTTTAAGGGGGGTTAGGGGGGATCAATAAGTGCGAAGATACAGCCAACTACTTTTCAAACAACCTCTAAGCTCGACTTTATCCAAAATTCAGAGCTTGGTTCTCTTGATACGGCAAAAATCCTAGCTTTTTAGCAAAAGCTTTTTCGATGTCACTGATTCTCGGTGAAATCAAAAAAGTAAAACTACCGCCCGACAAAGGTTTCAGCGTCAGCTTGAGTGTTGCCAAAAAATGGATAAAGTCGAGCTAAGAGACTTTCCCCATTTAGAAATTGTTCAACGATCGCTACCTAATTTCTTGATAAAATCTCCATGTTCAGCAGACTGCAAACCTGCTTGTAAAACCTTCAAGACACCCTGCATATTACCTGCTAATAATTCTGTCGCCGCTAACCATAACCCTGGAAATACCCGACTTCGCAAAACGCCTTCATTGTCAGGTACTAATTCTAGATATTCACCCTGTTCCAGAGAAAACCAAGTCAATTTTTGGTCTAAAACTTGCCAAACAATATATTCTTTGACACCGTTGCGACGATAAGCCTGTTTTTTGCCATGAAGATCGATAGCTGCACTACTAGCAGCAATTTCCACAACTAACTCTGGCGCACCTTCAATATAATCATCTTCACTCAGCCGCGTTTGACCACCTGCTTCCGGTAGAATTAACAGAACAGCATCGGGTTGAGGTTCGTTATCTAAGTCTAAGCGGACGGTCGGTTCAACTCCCAACGCTACACCAGGAGTTGCAGCTTCGTAAGTACCAAGCCATGTCAAAATCCAACCATGCGGTTGACCGTGACTTCGGAAACGCAGAGCAGCAGGCATAATATAGACAATCCCTTCGGTTAATTCAGCTTTTTTCAGGTTAGGGGTGGCATTATAGCGACGCTCAAATTCGTAGCGGGTGAGTTTGTCGCCATTTTCCAAAGGAGGAATTGTCGAAGGCTGGGAGGGTGTTTTCACCATAATTGTTGTGAAAATGAGCTTGTGTACATCTTAGCGAATTAGGTAAAAATGCAACCGACTAGGGAAGGAGAGAGTAAAATAATTCGTACTTAATTTTTGTAACGGTAGTTTAGACTCTGGCACAAAAGCTGCTGCTTATTAGAAGCGGGGGACTTAAACCTTCAGAATTAATAAACAAATTTACTGAGATATTAAGATTTTTTTACAAAAAAAACAGGTAATGTTGTTTAAATTGATAGCTGTATCCCAAGCAGTAACTATATTTCAGCTATATCGTCTCTCCGAAAACCCGCAACAAACCTTATTTTTTTTCAGCCAGTATGTTTGAGAAAATCAGAAACGATTTAATAATTAAAGACTTATAAGTAGATCGGCTGAATTAAATGTAAGACTTCTCTCCAAACAATCTCTCCTTGGCTTTAATCCTACTCCCCTTTCCCTGTCAACGGCAGTTGTGCGATGCCTACGGCGGTAAAATACGCACCGAAGGGGTTGATGGTGAAGTCCATCTTATATTTTTTTACGCCCACTTACTTAGTTATTTGAGTTGAAAAGGGAGACACAAACATGAAATTAGCTTACTGGATGTATGCTGGCCCAGCCCACATCGGCACTCTGCGAATCGCTAGTTCTTTCAAAAATGTTCATGCGATCATGCACGCTCCCATTGGCGATGACTACTTTAACGTCATGCGCTCCATGCTATCGCGGGAGAGGGATTTTACTCCGGTGACAACCAGTGTCGTCGATCGCAACGTTTTAGCACGCGGCTCCCAAGAGAAGGTGGTAGATAACATCGTCCGCAAGGATGCCGAGGAACACCCAGATTTGATTGTGTTAACTCCCACCTGCACCTCCAGTATTTTGCAAGAGGATCTACACAACTTTGTGGAACGGGCGCAGTTGGAAGCGAAAGGGGACGTAATGCTGGCGGATGTAAACCACTACCGCTACAACGAACTGCAAGCCGCCGATCGCACTCTGGATCAAATTGTCCAATACTACATCGAAAAAGCTCGGAAACGGGGCGAATTACCAGAGGGCAAAACAGCAAAGCCCTCGGTTAACATTATCGGTACTACCACCCTCGGTTTCCACAACAATCACGACTGCACCGAACTGAAACGGCTGATGGCTGATTTGGGAATTGAGGTAAATACCTTAATTCCTGAAGGTGCTTCGGTAAATGACTTGAAAAAGATGTCCCAAGCCTGGTTTAACCTGGTGCCTTACCGTGAACTCGGTTTGACTACCGCCCGTTACCTGGAAGAACAATTTGGCACACCTTATATAGACATTACTCCAATGGGTGTAGTGGAAACTGCCCGTTGTATTCGCAAGATTCAGCAGGTAATTAACGCTCAAGGTGCAGAAGTTGACTACGAAAACTTCATCAATGAGCAAACTCTCCATGTCTCTCAGGCTGCTTGGTTCTCCCGTTCGATTGACTGTCAAAACTTGACTGGCAAAAAAGCTGTGGTCTTTGGTGACAATACCCACGCCGCCGCCATTACTAAGATTTTGGTGCGAGAAATGGGGATTCATGTTGTTTGGGCTGGTACTTACTGTAAATATGATGCCGATTGGTTCCGCGAACAGGTGAGCGAGTATTGTGATGAAGTGCTAATTTCCGAAGATCATGGTGCAATTGGGGATGCGATCGCTCGTGTAGAACCCTCTGCCATTTTCGGTACTCAAATGGAACGTCACGTTGGTAAGCGCTTAGATATTCCCTGCGGTGTAATTGCTGCACCAATCCACGTGCAAAACTTCCCCATTGGTTACAAACCATTTATGGGTTACGAAGGCACAAATCAGATTACAGATTTAATCTACAATTCCTTCACTTTGGGAATGGAAGATCACCTATTAGAAATCTTCGGTGGTCATGATACCAAAGAAGTTATTACTAGAGGAATTTCTGCTGATTCTGATTTGAATTGGACAAAAGATGGTCAAGCGGAATTGAATAAGATTCCGGGATTTGTTCGCGGGAAAGTGAAGCGTAATACTGAGAAATTTGCCCGCGATCGCGGTTTCAAGGAAATCAATGCCGAGGTGTTGTACGCTGCGAAGGAAGCTGTTGGGGCGTAGGTTAACAAGTTAGCGATTTTTAATAATAAAGGGCATATCTTAATGAATGCCTTTTATTATTACTTATTCTGACTTCAGCAGACGGAGAAAGCCAGCTTGTTCAAAGTGGTGATCTGTGGTTAATGCCTCTTTAATGCCAAGCTGTTGCATGACTATAAAAGAAGTGCTATCCACCAAAGACCAAGCTTTATCTTCTCTAGTTTTGAGTAGCTCCCAAGCTGCTGAATCTATTGTTGGTTCAATATAAATCAAGTTGATATAAGGAGCAGTTCTGACAGCTTCTACGTATTTAAATAATTGGGGACGAGGTACGCGTAAAGGGCTATTCAGCAAAGCCACTAGTTCAATAACAACATAATTAGTTGTTACCATTGCTTGATTTTGCTGACGTTTATGTTGAAAGCACTGCTTTGCTTGTTCATGGTAGGACTCAGTTGCAATAAATAAATTAGCCCACCCAGATGTATCTATAAAGACTTTATTCGTCAATTTTTAACTCCTGCTGCAAAGTTTGCTGGAGATATTGATCGTGGTTTTCTCCTACATCAAAATTATCAAATTTCAATGTACCTAGTAAAGGTAAAATTGGATCGAATTCTGAGATATTTTCCTGTTTAGCTGATTGAGATAACGATTGCAAAATTAAATCTTCTAAAGATAGATTCAGTTTTTGCGCCTGAGCAGTTAATTTACTTTCTAAGTCGTCTGACAACTGTATTGTTAATGTTTTAGCCATTTTATTCACTAGTTACGAATGAGAAAAATAACATTCCAAATGAGTATTTCAATCAGATGTTAATAATCTCATTATATGCCAAAATAACAAGTGGAATAAAGCCTGCCTTTGTCTAGCTTGAGAACAATCACAACTATTTGTAAGATGTGAATTATAAGTTTGTACGTGCTATTCAGTAATAATTTCAGTTAACAGAATATAACTCTAGTGCATCACTAATAAATTTAATTGCGATCGCAGTTTCAAAGAAATCAACGCTAAAGTTTTGTACGCCGCGAAGGAAGCTGTCGGGGCGTAGGTTAACGAGTTAGGGATTTTTAATCATAAAGAGCATATCTTATATGAATGCTTTTTATCAAGATTTGTAAAAAAAAATATCAGACTGCAAAAAAAATAATTAACTTGTTGTAATGTTTGTAACGATATATTAAAATTACACAGGAGTTTGACCACGCAGATAGTGTGCGCTGCGATCGCGGAGGTGTCATAAGCATCTTCTTTGGATGCAACTTATGAAAATTTTGTTGGTTGAGGATGACGTATTACTGAGTACAGCACTCTTCGAGTTGTTGAGTGCAAATCGTTATACTATCGATATCGCAAGCAATGGACAAGCTGGATTAGAACTAGCACTATCGACTGAATATGAGTTGATTTTGCTTGACTGGTTAATTCCAAAACTGGATGGCATTAGCTTATGCCGACAACTGCGATCGCAAGGCTACCGTAAATCTATTCTGTTGCTAACCGGGAAAAATTCTAATGCAGACATTGTTGCTGGGTTAGATGCCGGAGCAGATGATTACGTCATTAAGCCATTCAACCCAGAAGCATTACTAGCCAGAATTCGCTCTTTATTACGACGCAATGAGGCAATCTCATCATCCACGTTAACCTGGGGAAATCTCTGTTTAGATCCAAGTGCCGGCAGAGTAACTTGTAATGAGCAGGAAATTCCCCTCACTGCCACAGAATACAAACTGCTGGAATTGTTTTTGCAAAACCCAGATCGGATCTTTAGTCGTGCAGTCATTCTAGATCGGCTCTGGGGATTTGGAGATGCACCGACTGAAAGTGCAGTTACGACTCATATTAAAGACTTGCGAAAGAAACTGAAAACAGTAGGGCTAGCAGAAGAATTTCTAGAAACGGTATATGGTATGGGCTATCGCATCAAGCCTGCACCTAATCACTCCATCTCTGTTATGGAAACAAATCCAGATGGAAAGAAAAAAACCGGCCCCAAAGATATGACTTCTGTAAATCGGGTGCTGGAGCGATTTCGTAATTCCTTTGCCGGACAGGTTGTAGTCCTAGATCGGGCAAAAACTGCACTTTTAGCCGGGAATTTTAATGAAGATTTACATCAGCAGGCATTGCATGAAGCCCATAAGCTAGCAGGTTCGATGGGGTCATTTGGTTATCCAGAGGGTTCCCGGCTAGCACGGAAAATAGAGCATTTACTGCTTCAATATTCCTCGCTATCTCCAGATAAAATCTCTGATTTCTCGCAACTGGTAACGGCATTACAGCAAGAGTTAACCAAGCCTGCTGTTACTTCCACTGCTCAAAGCATCCCGATGAACCAAACTTATCGTCTGTTAGTCATCGATGATGATGCGATGCTGACGGAGCAGTTGCAGGCAGAAGCTGACTCATGGGGAATCAGAATGAAGGTTGCACCAAATTTAGCAACAGCCCGATCGCTTTTTTCCTTAAAAACACCTGACGTAGTTTTACTGGATTTGAGTTTTCCTGGAACAGAGGAAGATGGATTAGTATTGTTGAGCGAGATAGTACAGCGATCGCCAAATATCCCAGTGATTGTTTTTACAGGAAGAGATACCCTGGTAGATCGACTGAAAGTATCCCGTTTAGGAGCTAGACAATTTTTGCATAAACCGGCGACAACCGAGCAGATTTTTCAGGCGATCGCTCGTGTCTTACCTCAACCGAAAACTTCCGAAGCCAAAGTTTTAATCGTAGATGATGACCCTGTAATACTGGCTGGATTATCGGCGTTACTAACTCCTTGGGGGCTGGAAGTAACAACTCTCTCTCAATCACAACAATTTTGGAAGGTGCTGATTGCAACATCTCCAGATTTGGTAGTACTAGATTTAGAAATGCCAATAGTTAATGGCTTAGAGTTGTGCCAGGTCGTGCGCCAGGATGCCCAGTGGGGAGATTTGCCTGTTTTAGTAGTTACAGCCCATACTGAAGCAGAATTTCTTCAGCAAGCTTTTGCTGCCGGAGCCGATGATTTTATCAGCAAGCCAGTGCTAGGGCCAGAACTTGTGACACGGGTACTGAGCCGCATTCAAAGAACGCGTTGGCGCTCTCAGGCAGGAAGAAGTAAAGCATGATCAGAAATTATCCGCGATTATTGAACTACGTTGTTGCTATTGGCTCAACTGCGATCGCCACCTTCCTATCACTCTGGCTAGAACCGCTTATTTCTCGAACTATTGGTGCATTTTTCTACATAGCTATCATCGCCAGTACTTGGTATGGTGGCTTTCGACCAGGAGTTGTTACAGTTGTCCTTTCCACACTGGCAATTGATTATTTCTTGATTTCCCCTCAATATCAACTGAGGATTAATCAATCAGAAGATGTATTGCGGCTAGGACTTTTCCTACTAGTTGCCTTGATAATTAACCTGGTCACTGGCAATCTTCAGTACAGTAGACAGAAAATTCAACAACTCAACCAACAATTGTCTCAGGAAAATGCCGAGCAATTGCGGATGACTCTTGACGATCGCAAACAAGCACAAGAAACGCTGCAACAGCAATTTGAACAACAGCGTTTAGTGATGGAGATGAGCCAGCGTATCCGGCGATCGCTGAATTTACAAGATATCTTGCAAACCACTGTCGATGAAGTGCGGCATTTTCTGGAGTGCGATCGCGTCACTATCTTCCAATTTTATCCAGGTTGGGGTGGAACGATTGTTATTGAGTCTGTTGCACCGGAATGGATGGCTCTTTTACCACTCCAGATTCATGATCCTTGCATTGGTGAAGAGAACGTCGAACCCTTTAAACAAGGCTTAGTCACTGCGAAAACTGATATTTATACTGCCGGAATTAGTCCCTGTCACGTTCAATTTTTGGAAAGTCTTCAGGTGAGGGCAAATCTCGTCGTTCCCATTTCTTTGGGAGATGAATTGTGGGGATTAATGGCAGCTCATCAATGTGCGGCTCCTCGTGAGTGGCAATCTTCAGAAATTACTCTGTTGCGGCAGTTAGGAGCGCAAGTAAGCATTGCTATCCAGCAAGCAGATTTGTTTAAACAGTTACAGATAGAACTAACGGAGCGCAAACAGGCAGAAATTGATCTACAACAACTAAATGCCGAACTTGAACAACGGGTGCAAGAACGCACTTCACAACTGACAGAGACGAACGATCGCCTGCAAAAAACAGTGATAGAGCAGCAACAAACCCAACTCACACTTTTAGAACAGGCGCAAATGCTAGAGCTTCAGGCTGTAATCACCCGAAATATGGGGGAAGGCATTTGCTTAGTGAGAATTGATAATGGAGTCATTGTCTATGCCAATCCTAAATTTGAGCAGATGTTTGGCTATGACTCTAATGAACTCAACGGTCAGCACGTTTCGATTGTGAGCAGTGTCACCAAATCGGTAAATACTGAAGATGTAAATCAAGCCACTTTGTCTGCCGTCTTACAAAAGACTGAAGCCAACTACGAAGTCCAGAATCTTAAAAAAGATGGTACACCATTTTGGTGTAGTGTGACGACTTCTGTATTCAGACATCCCGACTATGGCGACGTTCTGGTTGCAGTTCACCAAGATATCACTGAGCGCAAAGGCATTCAAGAAGCTTTACGCGAGAGCGAAGAAAAGTTTCGTCAGCTGGCAGAAAACATCCAAGCAGTATTTTGGATGACCGATAATCAAAGTCAACAAGTTCTATATGTGAGCAACGCATACCAAACCATCTGGCAAAGAAATTGTGAGGACTTGTATCACAACTATTCAAATTGGTTAGATGCAATTCACCCAGAAGATCGCCAGCGCGTCGAAACTGAAGTCATTGAACAGCTTAAACCAGGGCAATACGATAAAAAATATCGGATTATCCGCCCTGATGGTTCAATCCGTTGGATTCGCGATCGCGCATTTGGGATCAAAAATGAATTAGGCGAGGTAGTTCGGATTGCTGGGATTGCCGAAGATATTACTGAACTAGAGCAGATTAACCTGATGAAGAGTGAGTTTATTGGCATCGTTAGTCACGAACTCCGCACTCCCTTAACTGCAATTCGCGCCGCACTGGGCTTACTCCAAACTGGTATCTACGACAAAAAACCAGACAAATTCAAGCGGATGATTGAGATTGCAGCCATTGATAGCGATCGCTTAGTGCGTCTAGTTAACGATATTCTCGATTTGGAACGCTTAGAATCGGATCGCGCTGTCCTAGAAAAAGCCACCTGCAATGCAGCTGATTTAATTCAACAAGCAGTAGCGGGTGTGCAAGCGATCGCCAATCAGCAAAATATTACTTTTAAGATCCACCCTAGCAATGCTCAAGTTTGGGCGGCTGCTGATGCCATTGTGCAAACGCTCACCAATTTGTTAGGTAATGCAATTAAATTCTCGCCTGCTGATTCTACTATTACCCTGAGTGTCCAACAGCAAACAGACCGCGTACTCTTCCAGATCGCGGATCAAGGACGAGGTATCCCCGCAGACAAATTAGAAGCAATCTTTGGAAGATTTCAGCAAGTAGATGCATCTGATTCTCGCACCAAAGGCGGCACAGGCTTGGGATTAGCAATCTGTCGTAGTATTATTGATCAGCACGGTGGGCAAATCTGGGCTGAGAGTACTCTTAGTGTTGGCAGCACGTTTTTCTTCACTCTGCCATTGCCGATAAATTAGGCAGGGAGCAGGGGGGCAGGGGAGGAAAAACAAATGACAAATGACAAATGACAAATGACAAATGACAAATGACAAATGACAAATGACTAAAAAATTATTAATTGTGGATGATGAAGAACGAATCCGCGAATTAGTACAAGCTTGTTTAGAAGACTTGGGAGGATGGGACACTCTGACTGCTGCATCAGGAGCAGAAGGACTAAAAATCGCCCAGACAGAACCCATTGATGCCATTCTACTTGATGTCTCTATGCCTGACATTGACGGCTTTGCAGTATACGAAAAACTTCAGGCAAATTCTACAACCCAAGGGATTCCAGTGATTTTGTTAACAGCGAAAGTCCAAGGGAGCGATCGCGCCCGTTTCGCCCAGATGGGAATTGCCGGGATTATTACCAAACCCTTTGAACCCACCTCTATTTGCAACGAAGTTACTGAGATTCTGGGGTGGGACAATTAATTCTTGAAGAAGAATTCAGAAGTCAGAATTCAGGAGCGAAGGCGTCAGAATCAATGAGTAGGGACTTAAACCCATTTATTCATGCAGCGATCGCGCAGAATTCAATTCTGTTAGCGGATAGCTAAGGTTTAGCCCATTCTGGCTCCTGACTCCTAAATTCTATTTTTTAAGATTTGTAACAAATTTTATATCTTTATTAGTTTTTTATTTTTGTAATATATATTTTTTGTTTGCAGATAAAAATAATTTATCTCACTGGAAAAGTCTATGAAATGACATGAATATGCTAGGGGAGGTAAATATAACAGGCAAAACGATATTGCTCATTGACGATGAACTGAATGTACGTGAGATAGTAAAATTTTGCCTCCAAGATTTAGCTGGTTGGGATGTGGTGACAGCAGATTCTCCATTAGAAGGATTGCAGAATGCAGTACGCCATAGTCCTGATGCGATTGTATTAGATATTTCAATCCGTGACATGGCTAGTTTTGAGTTTATGAGTAAACTAAGAAATAATCCAGAAACTCAAGCTATTCCTGTAGTTCTGCTCAGTGCTAAAGCGCGATGGCTCGATTCGCAAATTTTGCAACAGTATCAAGTTGCAGGTGTAATCCTCAAACCCTTTAATCCAGTTACCCTCCCTGCTCAAGTTGCTCAACTGCTGGGTTGGGATTTTACTTCACTAATGGATTAAACAAAAACGTGTGCAGCAGAACGTCACCTTGAATACTGGAATTGCCACAGTGATTTCTACGTCTAAATATTACATCTAATACCAATTCTCTATAATCTCGCAACAGATCAATCTCCGGTCTGCGTTTAAGAGCGTCATTATCCGTAGGTATCTTTTGGAGAATTGGTATAATTCAACGTGAGTTCGATGAACCTCTCCCTCTCCGAAACGGAAAGCGAGGAGCAAGAAAAATTCCGCTTTTTGCTCCCCTCTGGGCGTCGGAGAGGGGCTGGGGGAGAGGTCAAATATAGACTTGTCGAACTCACGTTAATTCACAGTTGACTATCTCTGTCAATGCGTAAGTTCTAAAAAATACGATAACACCATAAGTCAGTGGGGGATTTATCCCCCATAAGACTTTGATGATCAACTTGAAAGACATTAAAACCTAAAAACTTTTTGGGTTTTCATTTCCGGGTTTTCAGCCAACATTTTTATAAATATAGGACTCATATTTGATTTCTGAAAAAACTCAGTACAACTAAGAAGCCTTCTTGACTGTTGCCTATTGCCTATTCCCTGCCTACGCAAATCAGTTCAGAAATCAAAACGGATTCCTATAGACTGTCTTAGGGAGTGAGCGATGCCTGCGATGGGCTACGCCTCAGGAAATTAAGCGCCTGTTGAGATTTTTTAAAAGTTGTTAACTACTTTCATTTCTTTATTAGTTCTTTATTTTCTATTTATAAATTAAAACTGTTGGTAGTAAAGCCAAGAGCAAACTACTTATTTGTGTTTAACTTTTTTAATAAAACAACAATTTTATGACAAACTGCCCTTGCTGTTCAAACCAAATGCTCCGTCACATTCGCTCACAAGAAACCTACTGGTTCTGCCGCCACTGCTGGCAAGAGATGCCTAACCTAAGTTCAGAAAGGAACAGGAGTAGTTTAAATTTGACGAGAAAAAGCCCATCATTAGTTAAACAGGCAATTTACTCATTTTGAAATCTCAAAATCGCTGTTTTTATATTACCCATTTAACTCGCAAATTAACTCATTAGGTTATCCATCGTCATTAGTCATTTGTGTTTACAGAGAGAGGACAAAGGACTAATGACGATGTTCATTCAAAGCGGCGTGAAACTCCATCCCAAGAGTGGGTGGTCGAGGTTGCTTAGGTAGGGCATTGGTAGCTTCTTCCCCATGCTCCATGCCCTTGTAATATGCATCCTACTCCCAATACTTTTCGGTTAAAGTGGAAAAGGGAACTATGGATGGTGAAAACATTTTCAGTGATGGATAAAATTCTAACCTCGCTGGATAATCATCTGTTTGTGATACTTCCAGTTCAATTGTTGGATGCTCTTTTTCATCAAAAAGCAACTGGATTTGATAATGTGTCCAGAATTGCTCACCTAGTTCATCTTCTAATTCAACAAGACGTTCTTCATCACCCCATATATTCGACCAAAGGACTATCTTATTAGCCCGAAACTGATTTTGACCTGTTGTATCTGCAATTACAAAATATGCTTCGACATTTAAATCAAATCCCAAGTCATCGACCTCTATCTCTGCTAGCTGACAGTTAACCACTATTAAGGTATCTGGGTTAACGTTTACTACCTCTTCTTGGCGCTTTAATAATTCTTGAAGCACGAAATCAGGCAACAACTGGGAACTTTGCTCAAGTAGGATTTTTTGAGTTTCTGGGGAATAACGAGTTTTTAATTCTTGCGTGATTAAAGTTAAAATATCTTCACTATCTAAAATGACAACTATCTTTTTATCTGCGGGATTAAGGAAACTTCCTTGATTAAGATTAATGGGTTTTTTAATTGGCATAGTTCTGTTAAATCCTTTTAATACGACTTCTGACTTCTAGGTGCTGAATTCTTACACTTTATCATTCGTTAGCTTACTGAGTAATTACGTGACTTATTTCACCCCGTATTCAGATGTTCAATTGCTAACTGAGCATAAGATTTTACCTGCTGCTATAAAGAATCACTTAGCTCGACTTTATCCAAAATTAAGAACTCGGTTTTCTTTATCCGGCAAAAACCCTGGCTTTTTGGCAAATACTTTTTCCACGTCACAGATTATCGACGAATGTCAAAAAGTAACACTATTGTCCCATATAGGTTTTTACGATCGCGATCGCGTTGCGAAAAAATGGATAAAGTCGAGTAGCCCAGATTGTCTTCACTTTTTGAACAAGAACGATACAAGCCTGGGTGGTTTATTTTGGTCTTGCTCATGCCACCACTCGTTGAAATCCTCAAGCCGGAAACCATGATTTTTCGCTGCCTTAAAAAAATCTGATAGATGATGCACAAATGCTGGGATTTCAATCACTTCTTGATTTCTTTGAAAATTAGCTTGTGTGCCTCGGTACTGTCTGAATGGATGAAGTTCACAAATGAAAAAGTATCCACCGTGAAGGAGTACACGGTAAGCTTCTGAAAAGATAAATGACAAATCTTCGATGTGTTCTAGAACAAGATTGCAGGTGATCAAATCGGCAGACTCGTTGCTGCAAATCCATTGGTTCGTGATGTCTGCGGTAATGAACATCACGTTGACTGAATTCACTTTTTCTTTCGCCTTCTCGATCATGGATGGTGAAAAATCAACTGCATAGACTGTTTGGGCAATTTGTGATAACAGCAACGTATTTTTGCCTGTGCCACAGCCAATTTCAACGACTGATTTACACCTCAAGCCCATTAAGGTTTCTTTAGTAATGATTTGATCCAGATCGCGCGTCAGGTTTTCATCAGCATCATAAGTGGTTGACCAATTATCGTATGCGGATTTAACACTCATATTGACTCAAAAAATGCCTACATTTTAATGAGTAGAATTATCCTACCTTTACTGTGATATTTAACATTCCTATTGCACTGTTTGCTTACAGAGCGCACTCGTCAGCAATGCTGCTGCCCCAAACGCTGCTATCGTCCGAACATGGTTCCAAAGCGTCCAGGTGATCAGATATCTAGCCCACAAGTCTGTACCCTCAGTGCTATCTGGTTTGGCGATCGCCAGGGCATCATTCAGCGGCACATTGAAGGCGATCGTCACCAAAACAGTGCCAACTAGATAGAGTAGGCTACCAACTAGTAAGTAAACAGCATCAGGTTGATGCCACTTTGACAGCGAGGCGATCGCCAGAAAGAGGCAAGCCAAAGCCGTTCCAAAGAGCGCCATCATAAAGAATGGATTGATCGCTGTGATATTAATCGACTGCATGGCGGACATGCCTTCTCTTGGCTGAAGTCGAGCAAGAGCATTCATTACAAAAGTCGAGAAGGCAAAGAAGACTCCCGCCACAAGTCCGCAGCCCAAGGCAGTGAAAAGTTTCAATGCAAAAAGTAAGTGGTCAGCAGTTGTCATCTAATTCGTAACCTTACTAATCCACAAATCGTTAAAATTACTTGTTAATACTTTTGGAGATTTAGCTTTCTTACCTGAAAAATATTTTTCTTGCTCATTATTATACACTTGAATGGTGCGATCGCTTTGCTCACCGAGCATCATAGCCAGAGATCATCAGTATAATTAGTTATGTTTTTGAACAAGAAGGTTTTACTTGTTTGTTGCGGTCAGGAGGCTAACATTGCTCTGCGTATCTGCGTGAAATTTTAATATATAGGTAATTTATAGTGCTAAAAATCTCTAACCTCAACGTTTACTACGGCGAAAGTCACATTCTCCGCAATGTAGATTTAAGCGTGCCATCTGGGCAAATGGTTTGCCTAATTGGACGCAATGGCGTAGGGAAATCTACTTTACTCAAAACAATTATGGGTTTACTCAAACCCCGCAGCGGTACTATTAACTTAGCTGAAGAATTAATCAACTCAAAATCCCCAGACCAAAGGGCAAAGTTGGGAATTGGTTATGTCCCCCAAGGACGAGAAATTATCCCCCGGTTGACAGTCAAAGAAAATTTGCTGCTGGGGTTGGAAGCTAGACGCAAACCAGTAAAAAAAGCAGAAATTCCAGAGGAAGTTTTTAGCTTATTCCCGGTGTTAAAAACTATGCTTTCGCGGATGGGTGGCGATTTGAGTGGTGGACAGCAACAACAATTAGCGATCGCACGTGCTTTAATGGGAGAACCTCAATTACTCGTCTTAGATGAACCCACGGAAGGTATTCAACCCTCCATCATTCTAGAAATTGAAGCCGCAGTCCGTCGCATCGTCGAAACCACAGGCATTTCTGTTTTATTGGTAGAGCAACATTTGCACTTTGTTCGTCAGGCTGATTACTATTACGCCATGCAAAAAGGTGGTATTGTAGCCTCCGGTTCCACTAGCGAACTTAGCCAAGATGTGATTCAACGCTTTTTAGCTGTTTAAGAAAACAGAATTCAGGAGTCAGGAGTCAGAATTCAGAATTCAGAATTGAATTGGAATGTGACTGGCGGATGTAGCTTGCTTCTCTATAGGAGTATAAACTGGTTTAATTTCTCCACTTTTTTGTTCTGAATTCGGAATTATAAATTTTGTATTGTCTATATCAATAGTGTCAGAAGCAATCAAGTCTGCTGCTTCTTGTAAAAGCTCATTTTGTTCCTTTTGAATTGCTTCTAAGCGACCAGAAATTTCTGCTAATCGCTGTTGTTTATTTGGTTGAAAGCTTTCAGGTAACAAAGCTGGCAGATTATCGGTTGTTTTAGTCGCTGTCATTTGTTGAACAGCAAAACTGCCAAATTTAGTTAAGGATAGAAAGCTAACTTTAATCAAAGCCTGAAGCAATTTTAACGGAACTTGGAGTATTGACCAACTAGCTGTTTCAATCAAGCGGACAATTGCTTTGATGATGCTCCAAATAAGAGCGATCGCAAATAGAAAAATCACTATACTAATAATTGGGTGATTAGTCGCCCAACTTAGTATTTGAACTAACCGAAAAAATATCGGGTGTTGTGTCAGCCAATCACTTACAGAAGATGCCATTACATCTTTAACTGCTCCCGATGTTGTACTTTTAAATTTATCAGCAGTTTGCCAAGTTTGCTCTAAGCTTGTTGTAACTGTATCAATTGCTTTATCAGTTGTTGTATTCAAAGACTCCGTAACTTGTTGTGCTGAGTTACTTAGAGAGTTAACGCTTCCACCCACAAAATCTTTCACATTTTGCAAGCGTTGCAAAACTCCGTTAGGCAGGTTTATGTCTATTTGGGATGCCATAAAACATTTTACCGAGGTTGAAATCTAACCCGCAACCCATCTTTAGGGCGATTAGTGGGAACAGCAACTACTTCTAAACTTTGATTAGGTAATATCTCCCAATGATAACTACGTAGAAGATGAGCAGCAACAATCTTCATTTCCATTTTGGCAAAAGCTATGCCAATACAAATGCGTGGGCCACCGCCAAAAGCAACTAAACTAAAAGGATATTTTTTGTGTTCTTGCCGTTGAGGACTAAAACGGTCTGGGTCAAACAGTTCTGGCTCAGAATAAATTTCTTCAATTTGGTGAGTAACTCCAATTGAGTAGTATAACTGCCAACCAGCAGGCACGTGATAACCATTGAACTGAAAGTCTTTAATCACACCACGGAACCCACCTCCGACAGGTTGATGCAATCTTTCAACTTCCCACAAAACCTGCTCTAAATAGGGCATTTTCCCTAATTGTTCTAAATCCAAATCACCTTGACTTGCAAGTTGCAATTGTTCAACTCTTGCTTTTTCGAGTACTTCTGGATGATGGGCTAACTCTACACACAACCAAGTCAACATCGAAGTAGTTGTTTCATGTCCTGCGAAGAGTAATAGTAACGACTGGGCGATGAGTTCTTTTTCACTCATCCGGTTACCTTCTTCGTCTTGGGCTTGCACTAATAAACTCAGAGCGTCTTTAGTTGGATTTTGCTGACGTTCTCTAACTACTTGAGTTAGATGCTCTAAAATCTGATTCCGCGCTGCTATAGCTTTACCAAATTTCGTAAATGGTAAGGGCAACGGATTAATCGCAAATAGTCCATTTGTCATGGCTGCAAACAACTGGCTAAAGCGCACACATTCGGGGCCAGGACGCGTACCCAACAACAATTGACTAGCAATATCAAATGTTAGCTGCTTAAACTCTTGAAACCAAGTAAACTCCTGTTTTTTCTCCCACTTTTGGAGATAACTACGTGTGATATCTTCCATTGTTGAGACATAATTTGCCAATGCTGGGCCATGCAACGCCGGCATCATCAAGCGGCGGTTTCTACGATGTTCCTCTCCATCTTGCAGAAAAAGTGATTCACCCAGTAATGTCTTGAAATTATTAGGCCATCCTTCCCGCCAAGAAAAATTCTCGATATGGCTTGACAAAACGAACTCTAATGCTTCCGGCCCAGCCATTACCACAGTTGGTCTGCCAAGAAGATGGGTTTTGAAGATAGACCCATACTGTTGATAACGCTTTTTGGCAAAATCACGATCGAAAAGAAAGGAGAGTGTTTCACCTAATACAGGTATACCAAAGCTTCCAGGAGGAATTTGATTATTTTTCATATCTCGTTAACTCGAAGCGCTAGTATAAAACCGCAACGCAAACCGCCAAAACCAAGTAGAAACAAAAAACAGCACTACTGCTAATATTACTGCACCTATCAACCAGCTAATTTCACTCCGACCCAACAATGCTTGGGCTGGTACAGTAGTTAAAAAAGCTACTGGCATTACAAAGGTGAAGAAAAAGCGGTAAGCCGTGGGATATGCGGCGATGGGATATCTTCCAGCTTCTAATAAACCACGCAACACTTCAGTAACGTTGTATATTTTGACGAACCAAATACTCGTCGCTCCCAGCATAAACCACAGGCTGTACAAAATCACGAAGCTGAACAATAACGGCAGCACACCAAGTAAATAGCCGTCTATTCCTACACCCAGACGTTGACCTGCGTAGCCAATAATAATACTACCAAAAACTAGATCCGGCAGTCCCCAAGGTGAGAGGGTATGGGTGGAAAGCCAAAACTGACTGCGGATAGGTTTTAATAATATAAAATCCAAAGTGCCTTCCTGGACATGGCGGACAATGCGATTTAAGTTCGACGCCAGAAAAGTAGCAGAAAATCCTTGCAGTAAGGTAAAAATTCCTAGAACTACTAAAGCTGCTTCCCATGACCAGCCACTAAAAGTATAGCCAGTGCGGTAAAACAAGAATAATCCAAAGAGGCTACCCGCAAGATTTCCCAAGCTGCTGAGGGTAGCTATGAAAAAATTAATCCGATATTCCAACTCAGCTGCGATCGCAGCACTCCAAAATAGTCTTAGTACTTTCAAATATCTTTGCATCTTGCACCTTTAACTCAAAACCTGCTATCTGTCACTACGTTTCCCAAAATTACACAATAATTTTATGTAAATTTAATATTACTTTTTATTCAGGAAAATTGCTAAACGTTAAGATGTTGTGGATCTACTGTTGAAAGGTAAGAAGTTCTATGCATCTGGATTTACCAGAACTAATGCAATCACTTGGCTATTTTGGGGTATGAGCAATTGTCTTTGCTGACTCTGGCTTTTTGATTGGTATATTTATTTACTTAATTTTGCGGAATATTGGTAATCTATGGCTAAACTGTCTAACGAATTACAACGCTATTTTTTTGAGGAAGAACGACCCTCAAAAGTAACTTTGGCAGAGATTTTACTGTTAGCAAAAGAAAGAATTTTTGGATTTTTGCTAGTTATTTTGTCTTTACCTTCCGCTTTGCCAGTTCCAGCACCGGGATACTCAACTCCTTTCGGCATCCTAATTTTTCTATTAGCGGTACAGCTAATTGCCGGTGCCAAAATCCCTTGGCTACCCAAGCGGATGATGAATCATCCTATACAACTTACAACAGTTCAGGGGTTTTTAAAGGCAGGGATTCCTTGGTTAAAAAGAATTGAAGCGATCGCTCGTCCTCGTTTGAGCTATATCTGTACTACTTTACCAGGTAGAGTGACCATTGGTGTAGCGATCGCCTTGATGGCAATTTCCATGATGATTCCCATTCCAGGAACTAATACCCTGCCAGCAATGGGAATTTTTGTAACTAGCTTTGGCTTATCGGAAGATGATGGTGCTATTAGCCTGGGTGGTTTAGTGATGTGTGTGCTAGGGGCAGTTTTAACTACTTCCATATTAGTGGCACTGGTTTGGGGTGGTTCCAGTCTTCTTGACATCATCAAGACTTGGTTAGGTCGTTGAAGAAGGCAGGAGGCAGGAGGCAGGAGGCAGGAATTTAGATATTTAGATAACAGTAGTCCTAAATGATTTTTTGATTTTTGAACTTTTCTGTTTCTCCTCTGGGAGGTTTGGAGGTAGCATCCGACAAGACGCTGCGCGTCTATGATAATTTTCATTAACTCAAATAGGATTGCTATATATAGGACTCATATTTGATTTCTGAAAAAAATTCGGTACACCTTAATCTTCTGAAATCCTATTGCCTATTGCCTATTGCCTATTGCCTATTGCCTATTGCCTATTGCCTACCTACGCAAGTGATTTGAGAAATCAAACCGGATTCCTATATACCCTCATGACTTCCATAAACATCAACCTCTATCTGCTCCTAGAAAATCTCGTCTTTTTCGTAATTGCCACACTTTTTATTGTGGTTGTGAACTGGGGATGGAAAAACACCAAGCCTTATACTCTACCTTTACCATTTCCCGGTTGGTATAAAATCTGGTTTGGCTCAGTCCAACTGCTAGGAGGATTGCTGCCACTAGTAGTCATGCTATTGTGGGGTGTATTGTGGGGCGATCGCAGTGTGTTAACTGTGCTTGGTTGGTATTTTATCGTACTAGGGCTGCAAATCATCTCTGAAAGAGTAACGCTCAGGCAGTTGCAAAATGTAGTGTGGGTGATGGTTCCTTATATATACTTGCCTTACCGCTTCTGGCAGTTATATGAGGGTTTGACACTTTTGGATTCTACAAGCGAGTTGCAGTGGGTACGATATTTATTGGTTTTTGAATTGGTACTGTGGATTGTTAACTACGCCATAGATGTATCTCAATTGCCACGGCTGTTTCGCTGGGAAGTACAATCAAACTCTGATGTTAGCTAGGGATTAATGGCAGAATTAGCCATTTTTACTAAAGAAGTGCGATCGCCTGCTTTCAATCCAACAACATATTGCACACCCTGCTGTCTCCAAGTCAAGGTAGCATCTGAACAATTAGCACCACAAGTAAAATCCACAAAATAGCCAGTAATACCCTTAGCTAAGGATACACGTTTACCATTCAGGCGCGGTGTTTTGCGCGTTACTGTTTCAGCAGAAAGCACACCCAAACGACAGGCAGTTCCACCCGTACAGTCAGGACTGAAACCCAGTAAAATATCGTACTTCTTTGGCGTAGCAGCTTCTATAATTGCGTAAATTGGATTTTCCCCATCCGACTCAGGAATAAACTTTGGCAATAAAATCTTAATCTGAGTCTTTTGCTTTAATTTAGGCAGAATAGATTTAAAAACTGGGTGTAATTGGGTTTTACTCTGCTGTGCTATCAGTTGTGACTGGTTGTTGATAGTAGCTATGGCTGACTTGTGAAAGCTGCTAACGCTGACTGATAAAAATACGGCGCACACAACACTGATATTTCTGAAACTTAAAATCATCTTTAAAAACCTATTCCATCTAAAGTACTTATTTGTAATACCCAGTTTGAGTATTAAATTACGCATTTAATAGAAGAAGCGATTCGCTGAAATGCAGCATTAAGTGCTATTTTATACTCTCTCAAAACTATACATGTCAACCATTTCAGTCTGCTGAATTTTTATTTATACAATAGGTCTATTTTTTCAAAAATGAATCTTTATCAGATCATTTTTTGAGTACTTCATTGAGAGGTTGTTTGAAAAGTGCTTCGCTGTGACTTTAGGCACTTTTAGATTCCCCTAACCCCTTAAAAAGGGTGGTAAATCCAGGCTTTGGCTTCATTACCAAGATACCGTATACCTTTAAGCTACGTAGCGTACACAAGTACTAAAAACCTCGATCGCTAAAAGCGACTTAACCGTTTTTATACGCAGGTGAAGATATTCTCTGCGTATTTTTTATGAAAAAAAGATCCATTCCAATGTATATTTCCGCATTATTTTGGGAATCATAAATCGAGGAAGCATAATAAACCGCAAAATATGACTTCCTGAAATATCACGTAACTTTTAGAGGATAATTATGTCTAAACGCAAGTTGCCCAAAGGCCGTAGTGTTAGTTCAGTTGCTCTAGAACCAGAAGTTGCGATCGCAATCCTTGGGTTATTTTCCGCAGCAGCTGATGGTGAAGGTATTTCTTCCACAGAAGAATATGCTTTAAGTGAATTTCTCGGTCGGGTTGACTTATTTGAAGATTACTCTGAAGAAGACTTTGAAGAATTGACCGAAAAAGTCGTCAGCTTGATTGAAGAAGAAGAACCAGAAGATTTAATCGCCCAATCCATCGAATCCTTACCCAATAGAGGTTATCGTGAAGCTGCATACATCACAGCTATCTTAGTTGTGGGAATTGACGAAGAAGTACCCGAAGCAGAACAAGATTATATCTCTGAGCTTCAGGAAGCCTTAAAAATTTCAGACGAACGCGCACAAGAACTTATAGACGCAGTGTTCGGAGAAGACGAAGAAGAGGAAGAGGAGTAATCTTTATTGAATTGCAACCTCAGTCATCTACCATCATTAATTTGGGGTTGCTAATTTAGAGGATGAAATAATTTTGTTTGAGTTAAGTTGTTCAGATTCCCGACTTCATGAAGAAGTTGGGAATCTTGCACATTATCAAAATTAATCTGATAGAGCAATACAGTTCAGAATGAGCAAAAAAACCCTTATTGTAGAGACGCGATAAATCGCGTCTGAATTTACCGCGTCTCGATTTATCGCGTCTTCTGAACCGTATTGTCCGATAGAGGACTAATTAGAAATTGGTACATTTTTAAATGCAGCTGTATCTGGCACAAAAATGTCCAAATTATTGATACCATCGGGAACTCTTAACCAGATATAAGCATCTGCGGAGGCTTGTGGGCGTACTTGGAACAAAGAAACGCTACCTGTTGAGCGATTAAGAGCAACTCCTTTGTAAGTTACGCTAGTCTCAGGATTGCGGGCTGTTGTACTAGCAACCGATATAATATCACCACCAACAACTCCGTCTGTGGCAAGGCGACGAATTCGCATTTGCAGATTTACCACATCACGGTTTCCAGTTTCTGGATCTTTAATTCGTTTTGCTGAAAGTAATTCAACTTCTGCCTTTTTGCCAAAAGCAGGCTGCACAAATTGACCAGGGCTAATTGCTGAAGTTGTAGCACTAGCTGGGGATGGTGAGACTGTTGCTTGTGGAGAAGTTGTAGCTGTAGCTGTAGGACTTGGCACTTGAGTGGGAATGGTACTACTGACTGTATTAGTAGCATTTAGTGTCTGCCGCAACGTAAAAACTTCATAAGCTACATAGCCGCTACATCCTAAAGCCAAAGTAGAGAGTAATACAGCTACACCAGATAAAAATGTACTCACACCGTTGCCTCGATTTCGTATTTCTGTATATGCAGGTTGATTTAGGTTTCTATTTCGTAGTCCCATAAATTATGTTTGTGCCATCGCCCACGTATGAAACATGTGAACATCTTCCCTATACTAGTTAAGTAACTTTACTGAGCAATTACTTCTCTCTCCGGAAAGAAGTCTTTGGCAAAGTCAAAATATCTATCTTTGGGATAAGGAAAATTGGTGAGACTTAAGACTTTAAATCAACCACTAGGTGTTTTATTAATATTTTTGACTAGCCAGATAGGATTTAGTTCTATTGCGAAAGCACAAACTCCAGTTGCACCAACAATTACCACAAAATCAATTTGCTCTACCCAACTGGGAAAAGCTATAGATGCTGTAATCAATCGCCCCTTATTCAGTCGGGTGCGCTGGGGAATTTTGGTACAACCCCTGTCAACCGGGCAAACTCTTTACAGTCGAGATGCTCAGAAATATTTTACTCCCGCGTCTAACCTCAAATTGCTGACAACAGCAGCAGCATTGCAGCAATTGGGTGCTAATTTTCGGATTCGCACCTCTGTTTATCAGAATGGCAATGGTGTTTTACGTGTTGTCGGTAGGGGAGATCCAAGTTTAAGTGATGCTGAACTGCAAAAATTGGCACAGCAGCTAAAACAGAAAGGTATTACTCAAATTCAGCAATTGATAGCTGATGATAGTTATATTCAAGGTGATATTGTTAACCCCACCTGGCAATGGGAAGATGTGCAGTCAGACTATGGCGCACCAGTTAACAGCTTTATTCTGAATCAAAATATTTTTAGCTTAAAACTTATACCGCAGGCTGTAGGTAAATCTTTACAAGTGGTATGGACTGACGCTGGCGAAGCGAGACAGTGGCGGATAATTAATCAGTCAGTAACCGTTGCCCAAAATCAACCAAGCTACATCAATGTTACCCGCGAATTATCAGGAACAATATTACGAATTCAAGGACAACTAACAACAAATTCAGAACCGTCTTTAATAGATTTACCTGTAGTTGATCCTAATTATTACTTCTTACGACGGTTCCGTACTGCTTTGGCAACAGAAAAAATTACCTTGGGACAAACATTAGTACTAAATGGTGGTGTTAATCAAGAAGAAATAGCATTTGTAGAGTCGCCACCTTTAGCTGAGTTATTAGCAGAGACAAATCTAAATAGTAATAATCTTTATGCTGAGGCGCTGCTGAGAGCATTATCTGTGAAAAAACCCAGAGTGAAAAATCAAACTAGCGCTGATGTAGGTTTAGAAGTTGTCAAAGCGAGTTTAACTCAATTGGGAGTTGATCCAGCAAATTACATTTTAGTGGATGGTTCGGGTTTATCGCGTCGTAACTTAGTGACACCAGAAGCTTTTGTACAAACTTTGCGGGGAATAGCAAGAACACCAACAGCATATTTATATCGTGCCTCTTTACCAGTGGCGGGTAAAAGTGGAACTTTGAAGGGCCGCTTTCAAGGTACATCTGCTGAGGGCATTGTGCAAGCAAAAACAGGTACGTTAACGGGTGCAATTTCTCTATCTGGATATATGAATGCGCCGAAGTATGAACCGCTAGTTTTCAGTATTATTGTGAATCAATCAGAGCAACCTGCAAGTGTTGTGCGACAGGCAATAGATGAAGTTGTTGTGTTGTTAACGCAGTTGCAACGTTGTTAATATTATGCTTTACCACTCCTAACTTTTTTCATGCCAGCTAAAATCCTACCACCGCCCCTGAAACCTGGAGACTTACTGCGAGTAATTGCCCCTAGTGGTGCTTTGCGAGAATTTGAGGCATTTGAACGGAGTATAGAAATTTGGCGATCGCGAGGCTATAAACTAGAAATCATCCCCAAGATAGATGATAAGTGGGGTTATCTAGCTGGGACAGACGAAAACCGTCGTCAGCAATTAGCGGCAGCATGGCAAGATCCTGATTGTCGTGGTATCCTTTGTGCCAGAGGCGGTTTTGGCAGCACCCGTATCTTAGAAGATTGGAATTGGCCAAACTCAGCGCTTCCCAAGTGGCTTATAGGCTTTTCTGATATCACAGCTTTATTATGGAGCCTTTATACAGCAGGAATTTCAGGCGTTCACGGCCCCGTGCTGACGACCTTGGTAGATGAGCCAGATTGGTCAATTCAGCGATTATTAGATTGGGTAGAAGGTAGTTCTTTCACCCCTCTGAAAGGTTGCGGTTGGGGTGGTGGTGTGGTTAATGGTACTTTATTACCAGGTAATCTCACTGTGGCTACTCACCTTTTAGGTACACCAATCTTGCCACATCTGGATGGTGTAATTCTGGCCTTCGAGGATGTTACAGAAGCACCTTATCGCATTGACAGGATGCTGACGCAGTGGCGTTTGAGTGGTGCTTTGTCTAAAGTCTGCGGTATTGCTTTGGGGGGTTTTACTCGCTGTGAAGCGCCGCCAACAGTGCCTAGTTTTAGTGTAGAAGAAGTATTGCGCGATCGCTTGGGTGATTTGGGTATTCCGATTGTCTCTGATTTGCCTTTTGGCCACGATAGTCCGAACGCAGCATTACCAGTGGGTGTAGAGGTAACTTTAGATGGGGATGCGGGAATATTAGCGATCGCGCATCCACATGATTAAATAATTGATGGATAAATTCCTTGTAGAGACGGCGATTTATCGCGTCTCTCTAACCGTTTATCGCGTCTCTCTAACCGTCAAAATGAATTTGACAGACTACTAGTTAAACAGTCATAATCCACTCACAGAATAATCTTCTAAATGCTTTGGTAGCTTCCAATTAACTTTCGGATCTGGTTGATGTTTTACTGGTTCAGCATTTCCGCGCCAAGCAGCGCCCATAATTTGCATAGTTTGGTAAATGATTGTGTTCCAACCTTTTTCCTTTAAGTAGTCTAAACCTTGTGCTACATCAGGGGAAGTTAAATCATGGAACAAAATTAAAGCATCATCCTCTGCCAATGGTTCACAAACAATCGTATCATTGAGTGGAGCCTGTGCTTCATGGTCGCCATCAATGAAAATCAATGACCACTTGCGTTGTAATTGTTTAGCTAACTCCTCTACCTTTTGTGGACTATAACCGGCTACTAAATTAACTGAGTCGATAACACCAGCAAGTCGTAAAGAAGTACTTACATTTTCATAAACATCTTCTCTGGCTAAAGCCGGATCAATTACATCTAATTCCACTCCGCCTAATGCCAGATGACACGCAGACCAACCCCGCAAACAACCAATTTCTAAAGCTTTTTTTCCAGCAAATTTGAGTGCTGTGTTATATAAAATATGCGTCTCATCTCGATTCAGGAACCCTATAAATGGCTCATCTTTATCCACATACCAGTTATGGGGAATCTCTCGACGTAAATAAGACCAATAGCAATTATTGAGGTCTCCAATAATCATATTGGGGAAAGATGAATCAGGATGAACTACCTCAAAATCGGGTGAAATATAGTCCCAACTAGACAATGAGATATTTGGAACAACTTCATTAGTTTTTGTCATTATTTCTTTTTCTCCAAAGATTCATTATGTACTAGTTTTGTTAGCTTTACCAATTAAATTACGTAATTGCAGGATTAACAGTAACACACTATGGTTCAATAGTTAATACTGAGATCAAGTCCAATGTCAGCAAAAGGTAATCGCCTCTAAGAGGTTGTTTGAAAAGTCCTTTTGTCGGTATCAAAAGTTTTAGATCCCCCTAAATCCCCCTTAAAAAGGGGGACTTTGACTCCAGTTCCCCCCTTTTTAAGGGGGGTTAGGGGGGATCAAAAGTGCCTAAAGTTACAGAGAGAAACTTTTCAAACATCCTCTAATGCTGCACTGCGGTAATTAGAGACATCTAGGCGCGGGAGAAAGTAAGGCGATGCCTATGGCGGCAAGCAACGCAGGGCTTTTACTAAATGTGAATCTACCCCACCAAGCTGTACTAGATTTAGTGTAGAGAAACAGAAAATCTTCTTTGTATAATCTATGAACTGTCAGTATAGATAGATTCCAAAATAGCTTATAATGCCTAAGTCATCCTCCTTATGAAAATTTTTTGAGTGATTTACTTGTATGCCCAAACAATATGTACCTAACGTATTCTTAAAAATTGAAGATTCACAGTTATATGCAATTTTTGCTTGGAGTCAGCGAACAGCAGAAATTGTTACATCCAAATCGTGGCTGACAATCCTAGAAATATTCGTTCACGAACATTCACTAGAGAATGCTTACCAAATCTTTCAAAAAGTTAAATACGCTTCCACAGCAGATAAGGTAATTCAGGAATTAGAAGAATATGAACAACTTCTTCAAGATGCGATCGTTTTTTTAGCAGATGGCAGCCTGACAATTTTTGGTAAAGGCTTTCGGAGTTTTATCGAAAAGGAAATGCAATTTGAACTTGGTTCATTAAGTAGAGAAACTTACCAAGTCCTGCCACAATTATTTTCTAAATATAAATTAGAAGATGACCTAGAATCTATTGAAAATATAGAAGACTTTCGTAAATTAGTAGAACACTTAGAAAACCTTGGTTTCCTATCTCCTGCGACAGGTTCAATAGATTGGGGTGATTTGAAAAAAGCAGTTCCCATTTGTCAAGCTTTTGGGTTGACAAGAGGAAAACCTGTCGATAGATACTATCTCAGCAAATTTCTTGAAGAAATTCAAACCCAAATCGGGGGTAATATCTTAGAAATAGGAGGAACACCAAAAGATAAAGATTTTTATAAAATTAATCCAGGCGCATCATATCAGATTCTCAACTTAGAAGCAGGCCCAGGAGTAGATATAGTTGGGGATGCTCACGATGTATCCGTTATCAAACCAGAATCTCTTGATTCAGTGATAATTTTTAACGTCTTAGAACACTGTTATGCTCCCTGGGTGGTAGTGGAAAACATTTACACTTGGCTAAAACCTGGTGGTAAATGTTTTGCAATGGTGCCAAGTGCGATTAGAGTTCATGCTACTCCTGTTGATTATTGGCGTCCTTTACCTGATGCTTTCGCCTGGATGTTTAGAAACTTTTCACAACAGAAGTTGTATGTCTATGGCAATCCTACCACTGTCATAGCTAGTTACCACGGAATAGCCGTAGAAGAACTAACATCTGAAGAACTAGATGCTTATCATCCAGATTATCCCGTTGCAACTTGTATTTGGGCTGAAAAGTAAATTTAAAAGTGTGAGGAGAAATTAAATTATTTATTTATGAAAATTGCTCTTGTTGCTTGGGGTTATATTCCTAAACCTCCCCTATCACATTCTGTTTTAACTGTGATAAATGAATACAAAAACTTTTTAGAAAAAATTGGACATCAAGCCGATATCATAAACGAGAAAGATGTTAACGAAGTCATAGAATATATTAATAATAATAATTATGATTTTGTGCATTTACACGCCTACAGTTTTGTGAGCGAATTTAATCGGAACCTTAAACAGAAGTATTGTTTTACCTGCCATGATGGTTATTTGTTTAAAACAGATAAATGGAATGAAGAATTTAGAGAAGCATATCAACATTATTTCAATGCACCTGGGATAATTGCTCTTTCTCATTTAACAAAAGATTTTTTACTGAAAGCAGGCTATTCTGGATACATATCAGTGCAAGTGAACGGTATTGATACTCAGAAAGTAAGTTTTCAAGATAAAGGGAATAATAAAGCTATTTGTTTAGGTTGGATTCAACCAAGAAAACAGCAGAAATTACTGGCAAAAATCATAGATGGAAAGATTGGAATAGATTTTGTTGGTCCTCTAGATGATCCTGATTTTGTTGAAGGAAAAACGACAAAACATTTAGGTGTATGGAGTTTAGAACAAGTTTATTCTCGGCTCACAGATTATAGCTGTTTAGTTTTAATTAGTGAAGGAGAAGTAGCACCACTCGTCGTATTAGAAGCAATGGCAGCAGGCTTATGTATTGTTGTTTCTGAATCTGCTAGCGCCAATTTACATCACAAAGAATTCATAAAAATTTTGCCAGATAATATTTTAACTGACACCACACCAGAAGCTCAACAAATTGTTACCGATACAATTAGCGAGATGATTGAGAAAAACCAATATTATCGCCAAGAAATTTTAGAATATGTTCGAGAGAACTTTGATTTTAGCCGGATAATTTATAATTATAATGATATTATGCACGAATTTATAAAATTACACAGCTAAGGAGTAATTTTTTAACCTGCTAATAAGTTTGTTATGTTCAACACAGCTTAATACTTTACTCCTCAATAATTAAAAATCCCTCTTTTGTTAGTGGGCTTTTTGGGTTAACAATACGATGATGATTTAACAATGGAAACTGTAGTTTTTGATTTCAATTATGAAGTATCAATTATCCTCTGTACCTACAATCGAGCAAAATATCTAAACAATTGTATTGATAGTGTAATTGCTCAAACTTTTAAAGATTGGGAACTGATTATAGTTGATGACGGCAGCCAAGATAATACTTTTGAAATTGTCAATCCTTATCTTCAACAATTTCAAAATATTCGCTATTTGAAACATCAAAATAGGAAGCTATGGTATGCTAAAAATGCTGGTATTCAAGCATCTTTCGGCAAATATATAACATTCCTGGATAGTGATGATGCTTACAAAGTCAATCACTTGGATGCGCGAATTGAATATATGAAAGCTAATCCAGAAGTTGATTTGATTGAAGGTGGATTCGCAACAGAAGAAGAGATTTTGGTTGCAGATTATTTTCAACCAGGTAAAAAAATTAATCTCCGAGAATGTGTTTTAGGGCCAACATTTTTTGGGAAAAGACAGGTATTTTTTGAGGTGAAAGGATTTAATAATATTGCTTATGGAGAGGATACAGACTTTTGGTATCGGGCAGCTAAAATATTTAGAACCGAAAAAGTAACCGAACCCGAAACTTATATTTACACAAGAGCAGAAACTAGTATTACCAAAAGTGTTTTAGAGAATATTTCTTAATCTGACTAAATACCTGGCATGAAGATAATCCTTTTTCCATCCAAAATCAGCCATTATTCTCGCCGGGTCATTGCTTCTATTTGGCAGATGTTACTTCTAGGGATTGTCCTAAGTTCGTTTATTATATTTTTATCTGGTTGTCAGGGACTAGGACAGAAGGATGATGGAGTAATTCATTTGACTCTTTGGCAAGCAATCAATCCCCCTACTAATCGGGATGTGTTTGAAAAACTGGTAGACAAATTTAATCAGACTCATCCTGATGTAAAGGTAGAATCTGTCTTTTTAGCTCAACCCCAATTGCCGAAAATATTAACAGCGGTTGTGGGTAATGCGCCTCCAGATATCCTGGCATTTTATCCACAAATTACAGGTCAGTTAGCAGATTTAAGGGCAATTATATCTTTAGAAGATTGGTTGGAAAAATTGCCCATAAAGTCAGAAATTAGCCCTAACTTACTTGAAGAATTGCAATTAGACGGTCATCTTTGGTCAGCCCCATTGTATACAAGCAATATAGGCATTTTTTACAGACCTAAGCTTTTTAAAGCTGCGGGAATTACGCAAACACCTAAGACTTGGGAAGAATTGAGGGAAGTTGCCAAAAAACTGACTATAGACCGCAATGGCGACAATCGACCGGAACAGTACGGAATTGTACTGCCTTTAGGAAAGGGAGAATGGACTGTTTTTAGCTGGTTCCCTTTTTTATTGAGCGGTGGGGGAGAAGTATTAAAAAATAAGCAGCCGGATTTAACGAACCCTGGAGCGCTGAAAGCCTTACAATTCTGGCAACAGCTATTAACAGATGGTTCAGCAATGCTTTCTTCTCCAGAACGGGGTTACGAAGAGGATGCTTTTATAGCGGGTCGCGTTGCTATGCAAATTACGGGCCCTTGGACTTACATCACTAAATCTAAAGTTGATTACGACGCATTTCCTATACCTGCAAATGTTGGTCAAGCTACGGTTACAGGTGGCGGAAATATGTATGTAATGAAGACTACACCAGCCAGAGAACAAGCCGCACTCAAGTTTTTAGCGTATGTTTTGAGTGAAGAATTCCAAAAAGAATGGAGTATCGGCACCGGTTTTTTACCAGTTAATCTTAAAGCTGCTCAAAGTGAGGCTTATCAGCAATTCATCAACCAAAAACCTTGGTTAAAAGTGTTTATGGAACAAATTCCTCTGGCTGGCGCTCGACCGATTATTGCTGGATATAGCCGTCTTTCTGACAGTCTTGGTCGAGCTATCGAGGCGACATTGCTAGGTGAGTCTCCTGAAAAAGCACTCAAAATAGCACAAGAGCGTTTAGAAACTATTTGGGATAGCAATTAAATGAAACTGGGTAGCCCGTGGTATCCTCTGAGGTGCAGTGGCTTGAGTACATAATTAATTAGTAGCATTCGTAAGAATTCCCACAAGTACTCGCACTAATTCTTCCAAACCTTCTGGAACGCGATAAAGTTTGATATCTTGCATGATTCGTTTATCTTGGCGATAAAATATCCCAAATCGCCAATCTTCTCCATTTGTTACAGCACCATACAAAGTTGGAGTTTGAGAATCTGTCCATTGGTCCAGTGCTATCAATTCAATTGCAAGTTGAGTAAAGCCCCGGCTTAAATCGGATTGCTTGGCTTCAACTACTAACAGTGAATTGGAAGATGAAATATAGTAATCAAAACTTCCTTTGAGTTGTTCGCTAACATTAATGGGATATTCAATGTTCAGTTGAGTTTGCGTTTGGTCGCAAATTTCCAACAAAATAGGAGCAATTAAAACTTCACGTTTTGCAGCCTCACTGATAGGGTTGACGCGCATTATATTGCGCCGTAAGTAACGCTGCAAAAACTCTAAATAGTCAATTACGCCTGAATATTGTGGTAGTTGTAGCGATGCGCGTTCGTAACTACATCCCAGTTCCGCCAAGATGTCTGCTGGGGTATATGGTAATTCAAAATACTTACTAAATGTATAACTTTGACCGGGTTGGAGAATGCGCGGGCGAGTCATAAACATTAAAATTAATGGAATATATCGACAAAAGTCAGGGAGAAACTTCAGTTTTGCGATGTACATTTCTTTTCAATGTACACAAACCAATTGCTGGGATGGCTCCCAAAATTATAGCTGTAAGCCCTTGTCCACTCCAATATAATATGGGAGTTCGGTAGGTTTCTGGGATCAAATTTTGCATAAGGAAAAGCAACCAAACCAAAATAGTAATCAAGAAAAAAGAGATTGAGGGTAAAAAATTCCACCACCAAATACTGGCTGTATATCGCCTCAATACCAGCCATTGGCAAATCCCTAGCCAAATTCCAGAGATGATATATGCGATCGCAGACAAAAATCCTAAAATCAAAGTATCTTCAGGAGATGATGAGGCAATCGTTGAAATGTAGTTAATCCAGGCTGTAGAAACGCCATTGGCAATCAGCCAACCAACGGTAGTAGCAAATAGCCACTGCATACCTGGTAAATATCGGTAAAGAACAAGGCTCTGGTCAGAAGCAAAAATCACGGCAAATACAATGTTACTGAGACTTCTGACCACAATGCTCCAGGTTTGTGGTTGGATAGCAACGCTAGATGAGAGACTTTGAAGAATAATTTTCTCTAAGGCGATACTGGCAACGCCACCCACAACCCATCCGATGAGGGTCATTAAGGTAAATTGAATAAAGAAGCTCTGTCGCTGCGATCGCGGAATCAAAAACTTTCCTGGATTAAGCTCATTATTAGCAGATGCAAGATGATCGGGACTGTTAGAGTCAGTTTGCATAGGAAGTTAAGGGAGTGAGGGAATAGGGATATCAGGGAGATAGGGGAGCAGGGGGAGAATAACTAATGCCCAATGCCCAATCCTCAATTAAATATTGATTCTTGTTTTACCCTATTTCTCACTCGCTAGTCCCTATTTTCCACTCACCACTCCCTTTTTTTTGATTTTTGCCTTGTTGTACTAGTAGTCTGTCAAATAAATTCATTTTGACGGTTAGAGAGACGCGATAAATCGCCGTCTCTACAGGGAATTTATCCGTCAATTAGTTCTTGACATAATACTAGTTATCTAATGTTTCGCAACAAACAATTTGGTTGAATACAGCTTTTTTGCGAACTCTTTAATATTTCCGTTTCATTCTGGCGGTAATTACTGTTTATAGGTGTTCGCTGAGAACCATGCAATTTGGAACAGGATATTTTGTAAAGAAAGATTGCAAATAATGCTTTATTAATTTACTAACTTACTCAAAATTGATAAAGAGCGAATCAAACCACTGTGCGGAGTCACTCACTTTTTCCTGATAACCTAATGGAAAAACGTAATCCCAGAATGATAAGCTAAACAGTGGCATAAAGTAGGATGAAATAATAAATGGGTGTTTATTCAACGACTCCTCATCTCTTACGGGCTGCTCGTGGTGAAGTAGTAGATCGTCCCCCTGTATGGATGATGCGACAAGCGGGACGATATATGAAAGCATATCGAGACCTAAGAGATAAGTATCCTTCGTTTCGCGATCGCTCGGAAATTCCAGAAGTGGCAATTGAAGTTTCCTTGCAACCGTGGAAAGCCTTCCAACCAGATGGAGTAATTTTATTTTCTGATATTGTCACCCCATTACCTGGTTTGGGCATTGACATGGATATTGCCGAAGGTAAGGGGCCAATCATTCACTCACCCCTCCGCACTCAAGAACAAATTGATCTTCTGCATCCCTTAGAACCAGAAGCAGCTTTACCATTTATCAAGACAATTTTGCAAGCGCTACGTTCTGAAGTAGGCGATAAGTCAACAGTGTTGGGCTTTGTGGGTGCGCCGTGGACGTTAGCAGCTTATGCGGTGGAAGGAAAAGGTTCTAAAACCTATTCCATCATCAAAAACATGGCATTTTCAGATCCGACGATATTGCATCAACTGTTAGCTAAATTAGCAGATGCGATCGCGATCTATGCCCGCTATCAGATTGACTCTGGTGCTCAAGTTATCCAAATGTTCGACTCTTGGGCGGGTCAATTGAGTCCTCAAGATTATGACACCTTTGCTCTCCCCTATCAGCAGAGAGTTTTCCAGCAAGTCAAGCAAACCCATCCCGATACACCTTTGATTTTGCTAGTTAGCGGTAGTGCAGGTGTGTTGGAAAGAATGGCACAATCTGGCGCTGATATTGTCAGTGTAGACTGGGCTGTGGATATGGCAGACGCACGAGCCAGATTGGGTAAACAAATGAAAGTTCAAGGAAATCTTGACCCAGGCGTGCTATTCGGCTCTAAACAGTTTATCCGCGATCGCATTCTCGATACCGTTCGCAAAGCTGGTAATTGGGGTCATATTCTCAATCTTGGTCATGGTGTATTACCAGAAACTCCCGAAGAAAATGTCGCTTTCTTCTTTGAAACGGCGAAGGAACTTAATCTTGCAGGAGTTAAGAATTAGGATTTATGAGTTATGAGTTATGAGTCAGGAGTTATAAACTATAAAGTTATCAGTTGCGAGGTGCAAAGTTATCTTTTATTCTTAACTCCTCACTTCCAACTCCTCACTTTATTAATAACTCCTGATTCGGAACTTTTAACTTTATTCTTAACTCTTTAGTTGTAACTCCTAAATTTTGAAAAATTTTCTATGAGCCAGAAACGAATTTTAGTGACTGGTGCAAGTGGTTGTGTAGGTCATTATTTAACAGAAGCCTTAATTAAAGAAACAGATCACGAACTGTATCTACTAGTTAGGAACCCAAGCAAACTGCAAATTGATACCAAGGTACGTTCAGGTATCAACGTTTTACAAGGTGATATGCAAAATATTCACCAGTTTGCCGATTTGCTATCCACAATTGATACAGCGGTACTCACAGCCACAGCTTGGGGTGGTGATGAGACATTTGATATTAATGTCGTTAAGACAATAGAATTGCTCGAACTGCTAGATCCAGAACGTTGCCAGCAGGTGATTTATTTTTCCACAGCTAGCGTTTTGGATCGGTATAATCAACCATTAAAAGAAGCCGGAGAAATTGGGACAGATTACATCCGTTCTAAATATGAGTGCTTAGAGAAAAAAGAAAAATTAGCGATCGCACCCAAAATTACCACAGTATTTCCCACTGTAGTATTGGGCGGTGATGCGAATAAACCCTATTCTGCTGTCACATCTGGCATTCCAGAAGTGACGAAATATATTAATGTGATTCGCTTTTTGGAAGCAGATGGCAGTTTTCACTTTATTCACGCACGAGATATTGCCACTGTCGTGCAATATTTAATCGATTATCCTCCCGAAAATGATCAACCACGTCGGCTTGTTTTAGGTCAAGCAAAGTTAACTGCTAATCAAGCAGTGAAAGAAGTTTGTGCTTATTTGGGCAAAAAGATTTACTTTCGCATTCCCATATCTATAGCATTGGCTAATTTGATTATTGTTCTGTTCCGTATTCGGATGGCCGCTTGGGATCGGTTTTGCATGAACTATCGGCATTTTACTTATGAAAAATCCATCAATCCCGATAGTTTCGGCTTGCCAAATTATTGTGCAACTATGAGCGATGTTTTAAAAAATAGTGGTGTTGAAAAGGCTAAAAATAGGTTATAATCTGTGGCTTTTGACAACGTTTGTAAAATATTAGCAGAAACCTATCCTACGGATTTTGCGCGTTGGCTGCTAACAGTCGAACCGCAAAAAATTAAAGTTTTAAAAACAGAATTAAGTATTGAACCAATTCGGGCTGACTCTGTTACATTTCTGCAAACAGAAAATCGCATTTTACACCTTGAATTTCAAACAACAACAAGGTCGAAAACATCGATTTCTTTACGGATGTTGGATTATTTTGTCAGATTGATGCGTCAATACAAAGTTCCTGTAACGCAGGTAGTTATTTTCTTACAAGAGACAAATAACGAAATCGCATTTACTGAAGAATACGTCAGTGAAACTACAAGCCATCGCTATCGAATTATCCGAATGTGGGAACAGGATTCGGCATTATTTCTCGATAATCCGGCATTATTACCCTTAGCACCATTAACTCAAACAGACTCACCACAAGGGTTATTATCGCAGGTTGCCCAGAGTGTTGCTAAAATTTCGGATAGGAGAATTAGGCAGGATATTGCAGCTTATACAGAGATTTTAGCAGGTTTGAAGTTTGAGAAAGATTTAATTCAGCAATTTTTACGAGAGGATATTATGCAAGAATCAGTTATTTATCAAGATATTTTGCAGAAGGGAGAACAAAAAGAAGCCCTGAAATTCTGTATGTCTTTACTTGATGAACGCTTTGGAAAAGTTGATTCGTCAACTAGTGAGCGAGTTAAAATTTTAAACAAAGAACAGCTAGAAGCTTTAGGTAGAGCTATTCTCAGAATTTCATCAATATCTGATTTAGTGACTTGGCTAGACCAGCAAGAAAGTAATTGAACAATTACCTCTTTCCCCTCTGCTCTCTGCTCCCCAGTCCATCCCATTTGAGGTAAAAATACCAATGTCAAAATAAAACAACTTTAATAAAAAGTCAATAACTCTTTATTTTCGTTAGAGTGGGATAACAATCAAAGTGTGAGGATTGATACTACATGCGAATCTTGTTAATGTATCCAATATTTCCCAAAACCTTTTGGTCTTATGAAAAAATCTTGGAGTTAGTCGATCGCAAGGTTTTATTACCACCTCTAGGTTTAGTAACAGTGGCGGCGATTCTGCCCCAAGAATGGGAATTTAAGCTGGTTGATCGCAACATCCGCCCAGCAACAGAAGAAGAATGGGCATGGGCAGATGTAGTAATTCTCTCCGCGATGATTGTCCAGAAACAAGATTTACTTGACCAAATTCAGGAAGCAAAAAAACGTGGCAAGCTAGTCGCAGTTGGCGGCCCATACCCCACCTCTGTACCTCATGAAGTTGAAAATGTTGGCGCAGATTTTCTGATTCTGGATGAAGGGGAAATCACGCTACCCATGTTTATTGAGGCAATCAAAAGAGGAGACACATCTGGGACTTTCCGCGCCACAGAAAAACCTGATGTCACAAATACACCAATACCCCGTTTTGATTTATTAGAATTGGATGCTTATGACATGATGTCGGTGCAGTTTTCGCGTGGGTGTCCCTTCCAGTGCGAATTTTGCGACATTATTGTTCTCTACGGGCGCAAACCTCGCACCAAAACCCCGGCACAACTTTTAGCAGAGTTAGATTACCTCTACGAATTGGGTTGGCGGCGGGGTGTGTTCATGGTGGATGACAACTTCATTGGCAACAAGCGGAATGTGAAATTGTTGCTGAAAGAGTTAAAAGTCTGGATGGCAGAACACAAGTACCCCTTCAAATTTGACACTGAAGCTTCAATTGACTTGGCACAAGACTCAGAAATGTTGGAGTTGATGGTTGAGTGTGGTTTCGCGGCGGTGTTTTTGGGAATCGAAACGCCGGATGAAGATAGTTTGCAAATGACCAAAAAGTTTCAAAACACTCGCAGTTCTCTAACTGAGGCAGTGCAAACCATCATCAAAGCGGGATTGCGCCCAATGGCTGGGTTTATTATCGGCTTTGATGGCGAAAAAGCAGGTGCAGGCGATCGCATTGTCCGCTTTGCAGAACAAGCAGCAATTCCTTCAACTACCTTTGCCATGTTACAAGCGTTACCTAACACTGCGCTTTGGCATCGCCTGAAAAAGGAAGGACGATTACGGGAAAATCAAGATGGCAACATCAACCAAACAACATTGATGAACTTCCTGCCCACCCGTCCTCTGGAAGAACTTGCACGAGAATATATTGAGGCATTTTGTACTTTATACGACCCAGTACAGTACTTAGATCGCACTTATCGCTGTTTCTTGATGATGGGTTTGCCAAGTTGGAAAGCGCCAGCGAAAATGCCAGAGTGGATAGTTGTGAAAGCGTTGCTAATTGTGATTTGGCGACAAGGAATCAAACGGGAAACCCGCTGGAAATTCTGGCATCATTTGTTTAGCATTCTCAAGCGGAATCCTGGAGTTTTTGAGCATTACCTCGCTGCTTGTGCCCACAACGAGCATTTTCTAGAGTATCGCCAAATTGTCCGCGATGAAATTGAAAGTCAGCTGGCTGAGTATTTAGCACAAGGTGTAGAAAAGCCTTATGTGCTAGTGAATGAGAAAGCTGAGGAAAAAGCTGAAGCAGCAGTAAGTTAAGGTAATGGATAATAGTCCCAATACGGTTCGGTTAAGGCAAAAGACGCGATGAATCGCCGTCTCTACAATAATCGGTCTTTTGTAGAGACGGCG
>NZ_JBDNJQ010000466.1:0-281 GCF_051172895.1 Nostoc sp. CALU 1950
TAATGTTAAGACTTTTGGCACATCGTAAAGAAAGAAGTGCAGACTCGATCCTAAATGCGATGAAATCGACAAGCCCAATTGGGTGACAATCTGAGTTGCCAACCAATCAAACGGATAAAAAAGCTCGAACATAACTTTGCCTGTTTAACGCTGCAATAAGGGCTGAATTTGTTCGGGACTGATTACTTGACCTTTGCTGACAACTTTGCCATTGATTATCATGGCGGGAGTAGACATCACACCTCGTTTAGCAATTTCGATTGGGTCGGTAATATGTGAAA
>NZ_JBDNJQ010000468.1:0-280 GCF_051172895.1 Nostoc sp. CALU 1950
TTATTATGCAAGGGCGCATCACAATCAGAGGAAGTTACTCAATGGCTCTAGGTTGAATTTATCAACACAGCCACTGGGCCATGGTGGTGGTGGTGGTGGTGCTATGGACCTTTCGCCAAAGTGCAGCAGCAAAAGAAGGAAGGATTTCTTCCTCCATGGGATGGACGATGATTCTTGTTTGCCCACCAATACTATTTCTGATAGGGCACAAGACATGGAAATACACCAGATCGAGCCATCGTGGGTAAATGCTTTTAGTGGCGTGATGAGGCTGCTTCTG
>NZ_JBDNJQ010000470.1:0-275 GCF_051172895.1 Nostoc sp. CALU 1950
TCCAAAAAGCGATATAACTTTATTCCGTGAGAACCGTGATAACTTTGACCCAAAACAAAAATTTAAGGGAGACTTAGGATATCTAGGAGAAGATTTAATTGACACTCCCATTAAAACACCGAGAAATGCAAAGTTAACAATTGATCAGAAAAAAGAAAATCAAGAGTTTTCCGCCAAACGAATATTTGTTGAACACCGAATCCGTTCGTTAAAAATATTCCGAGTTGTTCAAGAAAGGTTTAGATTAAATCCCCAAAAATATGAACAAGTAATTT
>NZ_JBDNJQ010000471.1:0-274 GCF_051172895.1 Nostoc sp. CALU 1950
TTATTATGCAAGGGCGCATCACAATCAGAGGAAGTTACTCAATGGCTCTGGGTTGAATTTATCAACACAGCCATTGGGCCATGGTGGCGGTGGTGATGCTATGGACCTTTCGCCGAAGTGCAGCAGCAAAAGAAGGAAGGATTTCTTCCATGGAATGGACGATGGTTCTTGTTTGCCCACCAATTCTGTTTCTGATAGGGCACAAGACATGGAAGTACACCAGATCGAGCTGTCGTGGGTAAATGCTTTTAGTGGCGTGATGAGGCTGCTTCTG
>NZ_JBDNJQ010000053.1:0-46709 GCF_051172895.1 Nostoc sp. CALU 1950
TCTCTAAAGCTGGTTGCAAATAGGATATCGCTTTAGTGTATTCACCCTGCTGTTCTGCCAAATCTCCTAACTTCCGCAGAGTCATTGCTTGAGTTCGGACAGCACCAATGCGTTGACTTATTTCCAAAGACTGATTGTAGAGTCTGATCGCTTCATCCACTTCCCCTTTGTTGACGTAGATAATTCCCAGACAGTGCAACGTCGCCGCTTTCTCTTGGACATTTTACGAATTACGCATTACCCTATCAAGACTTGCACTCACACTTTCAGCATCCGGTGACTTCAATCGATGCAAAATCTCTAAAGCGGGTTGTAAATAGGATATCGCTTTAGTGTATTCACCCTGCTGTTCTGCCAAATGTCCTAACCACCACAGAGTCATTGCTTTGCCTTTAACATAATTAATACGTTCGTTTAGTTCCAAAGATTGATTGAAAAGTGTCATCGCTTGGTCTACTTGCCATTTGTTGGCGTAGATAATTCCCAGAGAGTGCAACGTCCCCGCTTTACCTTGGATATTTCCAATGCGTTCGTTTAGTTCCAAAGACTGATTGTAGAATATGATCGCTTGATCTACTTGCCCTTGGTTGGCATAGAGAATTCCCAATTGGTGCAACGTTACTGCTTTACCTTGGACATCTCCAATGCGTTCATTTAGTTCCAAAGACTGATTGTAGAGTGCGATCGCTTGATCTACTTGCCTTTTGTTGAAATAGAGATTTCCTAGTGAGTGCAACGTTGCCGCTTTGCCTTGGACATTACCACTACGCTCTGTTATTTCCAAAGACTGATTGTAGAGTGCGAACGCTTGCTCTGTTTGCCCTTTGTTGGCGTAGATATTTGCTAGGTTATGTAAAATTCGTGCTGTCCAGTCGGTATTGCCAACATGTTCAAACACTTTCAAAGACTGATTGTATAGAGTGAGCGCTTCATCTACTTCCCCTTTGTCGGCGTAGATACTTCCCAATTGGTGCAACGTCGCCGCTTTAGTCTGGACATCCTCAATGCGTTCTGTTATTTCCAAAGACTGATTGTATAGAGTGAGCGCTTCATCTACTTCCCCTTTGGTAGCTTTTAATATCCCTAAATAGTGATAGATTAATGCTAATTCTTGCTCGTCTTCTTTTGGACAAAGCTTTAAAGCTTGTTGATAATAATTCAGTGCTTGTTCAACCTCACCAAGTTGGTGTTCACAATAAGCCATTTCTTTGAGAACACGATAGTCTTCAGCAATTTCTATGGTTGATTTGCATAAATGTACCGCTTCCCTAAACCGACTTTGATGCCATAAGATATTTGCTAAATGACTGGCAATGTTCGCCGTAATTCCTTTATCCTTCCCTAACAATGCCAGGCGATGAATTTCTAACATTTGTGCTTCCGTAGAACTTTCCGCCTCTTCCCACCACAGACGATATAAAATTTGTGCAGCTTGTTTATATAACTCTTCACCCTTGGGGTTTTCTGGAAACTCTAGCAACGGTGACAAAATCCGGGGAACACGATACAACCTCTCTGTGTTGTTGGTAAGGGTAACTTCCAACAAACCCAAAATTTCAGCGCGTTGCTTATGACTTTCCCAACTTGAGATATCCTCACAAATCGGGTCAATAGCAGCTTGAGGAACAGGTAACTCATACACCAACAACTTCCCCAGCATTTGACGCAAAGCTGGAGTTTGCTGCTTCAGCAATTCCTGTGCCAAAATATCCTCACGAAATTCCTTTACCCTATCTAGCATCTTTTGCAGAATCATCTCAACTCCCCTCTCCGCTTCCGGCGACTTCGGGGAATTTTGCAAAATCTGATCTAACCATTCCAACAGCCGAGGATTTCCATCTGCTGCTTGTTTGGCACGTTCGGGCAAATCTGGCTGAAATTGCCAACTGCCATTAAACGAATCCAGACGATTATACTTTTTAATTAAATCTGCCCCACCCAGAGCACCCAGAGGTTCGCGGTACAGACGATGATTCAGTTCCGACAATGTGAAATTGTAGCGACAGGTAATAATTACCTTGTGGGGAAGTTGGGAATTTTGCATCGCCTTCAGCAACGCCAGCAGAACATCCACAACTTGTGGTTGCAAGACATAAACCCCATTTCGTAATTCCAAATTAGCCTCAAAGTCATCCAGCACAAAGGCAAAGCGCTGTTCTTTGGTATTCAGTCCTTCAGTGAAAAACTTGGTGAGGCGCTGCATCAAGGGTAACTTGCCATTGAGAATATCATGCCCCCGTTCTTCGGTACATTGTTCAGCAAGGGTTTTGAGCAGTTTGTCCTCATCCAGTTGCCGAAAGTTCACCAGCCTGTGATAGCCAACCATCCTTTCCAGAAGTCGCGCCGTCACAGTACTCTTACCCACACCCCCCAGTCCGTGAATTAGTACCCCTAATGAAGTGCGAATCGCTTTGAGACAACGTTGCAAAGTCCGGCGTCTCCCAACAAACTCAGAGGGTTTCGCCACCCGCACCAGTTGGGTATCGGGATCTAAAAACTGTTGATAAGCAGGTTCCGGCGCAGAGGGTGGCAAATCTCCCACCACTTCCACCAACGCACCCGGACATTCTCCCTGGACATATAACCGCAACAAATGCCAGTCACCCACTTTCTGTTTAAACAACTGCTGGTAAGTGCTAGCGAGTGCTTCAGCTAATTGATATCCGGCAGCCAATTTGCCGTAGAGGTGCGCGGCGGCGGCTGTAGCTGTCCGATCTTCGACAGGCCGCCCCCAACTTAAAACAGCCCTAGCTCCTTGTTCAATAAGTGCCTCAGCCATTGAAGGGACAGCGCCTTTATCTGCTGCTTGTCCAGTCCGACACCCAGACAAAAACACCAACTTAGGAAAACGAAACCGAAAAACTTCCGCCAGTTCTGCGGCTGTAGTTTCGTGGCGTTCCCCAATATCCGTCTCCGTAATAAAGTAAGGCGTATTCGCCTCTAATTCTTCTCCCCTCCTCGCTTGCGGGGAGGGGTTGGGGGTGGGGTTCTTTTCCGCTTCACCAGGAGTAATTGAAGCGTGTCCTGTGAGGTGAAACACATCAAAGTCATTAAAATAGCGACTCCACACCTTACCCAACTCGCTAACGCAACCGCTTTCTTCCACCCGCAAATCTACAGCAAAATCTCGCGTATCAGCCAGAATTCTCGCTTCTTCCTGTTCAAACTCTAACTTTGGTTGCACATCTTCCGGGTCGGTTGCCATAAACAATACTCGCAATTGTCGTGCTTCCACAGAAAACGCTTCCGTTTCTTTTTCAATCCAGCGCAGAGGTAACACCACTGGATTAACCCGCTTCACCAAAAAATCCTCACCATCATGCAGCACTTCCCAGGGTAGATGTGCCAATTTTTTATCAGTATCAATAGCAATTACCAACCCCTCACCGCGACAGTTAGCAATTCCGCGACTCAACCACCGTCCATCCCCATCCAACCAAAAAAATAACTGCTGCCCGATTCCTGGTAAATTGGGCAGCAGTTTATAGTAATCTCGTTCACCTTGCTTGAGGAAATCAGCAATTTCTGCTAATTTCAGGCGACGTGATTCATAGTGCTTTTGTTGAGGTAGCCAATACCTGAGTTCAACAGTTTCCTGCGTACTTTCCCGAAGTTGAATGCGGATAGTTTGCACTTATTTGTTGAGAGATTTGAGGATTTCCGTGATTTCCTCTATAGTAGCGTCTTCGAGTAAAATCCTGTTTCCAGTATCAGGGTCAAGAATTACCACATCAAATTGCTTCCCAGGATGAGATTTATGCCATTCCTGATACCATTTGCGGATTTGTTCAGCTAAAGCCGCCACACCACCCACAATGCCAATAATAGTAGCGATCGCCGCTAGAGTTCCCTCCCTTTGCGTCGGAACTTCATAGCTTCCCGATATTCCAGGAATTTCTAGCAAAGCCTCCGCTGCTGCTGGTGCGCCTTCCCCTTCAATTCCAACTTGAATTTCTGCCATAGCTCATCTGCAAACTTATACAACATACTGTATATTCTGCGTTGAAATAAGGATAATACTCATCCAAAGACACAGAGACAGCAAAATTATTTACTTAGTGTTGTACCAATTGTCTAAAATAAGACAACAGACCCAAACCTGGAAACCCAGATTTAATCTGACTTTCAAAAATTACGAATTACGAATTACGAATTACGAATTAATATGTCTCTTGCTCCTTGGCGAGGTGCGATCGCTCATGCACTCCATCGCAACCGCAGCCTTGTTTATGCCCGTTACCTGCAACTAGCAACAGTGCAACCCAATGGCCGCCCCGCTAATCGTACCCTAGTCTTTCGCGGCTTCCTGGAAGATACAAACCAACTAAGATTTATCACTGATACTCGTAGCGCCAAAGCCGACCAAATACAGCAACAACCTTGGGCAGAAATTTGCTGGTACTTTCCCAATACACGAGAACAATTCCGCATCACTGGTTGTTTGACTCTGGTAAGCGGTGATGATTCTCACCAGAATTTACAGCCAGCCCGGATCGCAATGTGGCAAGAATTAAGTGATGCGGCGCGTTTACAGTTTGGTTGGCCCTATCCTGGTAAACCCAGAATCCAAGAAGCAGGAGCCTTTGAGCCATCACCGCCTGATCCTGTTGAACCAGTCCCTAATTTTTGTCTCCTGCTACTCGATCCAGTGCAAGTAGACCATTTAGAATTACGCGGCGAACCACAAAATCGATGGCTTTACCACCGTAATCACCAGCAAGAGTGGTCTAGCGAAGCGATTAATCCGTGAAATCATTACGAATTACGAATTACGAATTACGAATTATTTGGTCAAGAGTCAAAAGATTGACCCTTAACCCTTGACTTTTAACTAAATGCCAGCACCATCTAGAAATTGCTGGATGGTCTTATCTTTGAGGTTGCACCAGCGAGAATCGTGGGTTGGCTCATCCTCTTTGGTTGCTAAACAACCCACTAAAACAGGAGTTTTTTCTGAAGAATTGGTGCGCTGAAGAGTTTGTATTTGTTCTTCCAACGCCTCAATCCGGTCTACTAAAGCACGAATTACTTGAGCTTCTGAATCTGGTAAGTTATTGTGTTCAAGAGGTGAAACCCGAACTCCAGAACGATACATAATGCGCCCAGGCACACCTACCACAGTACAGTCTGAAGGTACATCCCTTAAAACAACAGAACCCGCACCAATACGGACATTATTGCCAATTTGGATATTGCCCAGTACCTTCGCTCCAGCCCCAACTACGACATTTTCACCCACAGTTGGATGGCGCTTGCCACATTCTTTACCAGTACCTCCAAGGGTGACACCTTGATAAATTAGGGCATAGTCTCCGATGATCGCAGTTTCACCAATTACTACACCCATACCGTGGTCAATAAACACACTTTGCCCAATTACTGCACCAGGGTGGATTTCAATTCCAGTCAAAAATCGAGCCAAGTGAGAAATCAGGCGGGGAATCAAAGGAAGACCAAGACTATACAACCAGTGAGCCAGCCTATGAAATAGCAGGGCTTGCAAACCTGGGTAACAAAATAAAACTTCCAACCAGTTACGGGCAGCTGGGTCACGTTCAAATATGATACGAAAGTCAGCACGCAGTATAGATAGCACGAGATAGCACCCTCGGAAAGCACAACAAGCTACTCTCCCATCTTATCCTCTCAAGTGTTACACCTAAAAATTGGGAATAGGGGATTGGGGGTTGGGGATTGGGGATTGGGCATGGTTATTCTCCTTGTCCCCTTGTCCCCCTCATCCCCTATCCCCTACTCCCTACTTCACTGCTGCTCCACTGTCAGAGTATAATCTTGCTTGACTCCAGGATTAAATGTACCTACCCAAATCCGATATGTGCCGTTTTTCCAGTCGCGATCGCTAACGCTAGCATCTTTACTTTTGCCAGTGTCATCACCACAACGAATTGTAGTGTTATCTGGGCCTTGGATTAGTAAAGTTGTGTCGGTGTTGTTGCTATCGACTTGGATTGTTAGCTGGGAAAAGTCCTTTTCCAAAACCATAATATGATCTGGATTTGGATCGGCAAAACCAATACAGGCTTTTTGATCGCGATCGCGGTTACTTATGGCAGACAATGAGTAAGAACCACCTGTAAATCCCTGTAATGTTCCTTGTGCTTGATCAAAGTTTGTTGATAAATTGAAAGTGCCAAAATTCGCTGTCTCTGCTATTACGGGGGTAGCTGTGATGGCGGTAAGTAAAGCCAATAGCCAACCGCCGCAAAACTGAAGTCGGGGGCGACAGTATTTCATAGTAGCCCTCCAACAGGCTTTTAAATTAGTAGTTATATATACATATTCTAATGAAAAAATTCCAGTGAAATTTCAGTTGGGTGTGCCACATTAAAATGTGCCACAATTAATGACTTTTAATGCAGGCAGGTAATTGCTAGGTTGTATCTTGATCTAGATAGCAGCTACAATTTTGCAACTAATGATTTAGATGTAATTACCTCTTTTGGACTAGACAACTTCAGCTAGCGTGTTTAGTTTATTACGCCAATATTGTGGTTTAATCTGAACGATAAATGGACAGTCTCCGCTCAAGCTGTACGTAAACGTTCAATATCCTTAATTGGCGGCGCACCGAACATACGGGAATATTCACGGCTGAACTGTGAGGGACTTTCATAACCCACCTGATAGGCAGCATTGGCGGCATCAGAGTTTTCGGCAAGCATCAAGCGACGCGCTTCTAATAGTCTTAATTGCTTTTGATATTGAAGCGGACTCATTGATGTTACTTCCTTAAAATGGTGATGGAAAGATGAAGGAGACATACTAGCTTGCCCAGCTAGATCCTCAATCCGCATCGGCTTTGTAAAATCAGCCTTGATAAGTTTTATCACCTCGGCAATGCGCTGCATATTGCTGCCGGATGTAGCAATCTGGCGGACAGCTTCACCCTGTTCACCCATTAAAAGGCGATAATACATTTCGCGGATAATCATCGGCGCCAGTATGGGGATATCCTGTGGCGTATCTAAAAGCCGTGTCAGTCTTAGGGCACAGTCGATCAACGGTGCATCAACATTACTTACAAACAAGCCTCTGACAGAGTTTTCTTTCTTAGGCGTACCTGGTCTAATTTGGGCAATAATGTCACAGAGTTGCCGTGGATCTAAATTCAGCTTGAATCCTAAATAGGGCTTGTCTGGCGTGGCCTCGATAACAAATCCACTGAGCGGTAAATCAACTGAGACAACAAGATATTGAGCCGCGCCATAACGATAAGTTTCCTCACCCAATAAAGCTTCTTTTTTACCCTGAACGACGATGCCAAGAATAGGTTCATAAACACACTGTAGTGCGGTGGAAGTAAAAGATTCCCGCATAAATTCCAGTTTATTGATATCTGTTTTGTGGACACCGTTCCCCTTGCCGTCAGTGTGCCTCTCTAATAATGCTGCCAGTTCTTTACACTCATTGACAGCCGCGCCATGCTTCAGTATTTCAATCGCCATGCTGGCTTCCTGAGTGATTTAATCATTTTTCTTTGATGATTGTAGAACATCTTTGCCTACTCATAAAATCTTGTTTTGGAGAATTAGGCAATAAAACGCGAGGTTTGTGCATTTAAAACTCTTGATTACAGGCATATTATGAACACATCGAATAAAACAGTCAAAGGATAAGGCAATGACGAAAGACAAGACAAACGTAGAAAACAAAGTTGTTATCATCACTGGAGCCAGTAGCGGAATTGGTGAAGCTACAGCCAAATTGCTAGCTAAAAACGGTGCAAAAGTTGTTTTAGGCGCACGACGCACGGAAAAACTGGAAAAAATTGTTGAGGATATCCACAAGGAAGGCGGCACAGCAGAATTCAAGGCAGTGGATGTCGCTAATCGTGAGGATATGAAAAAGTTCATTCACTTTGCTCTAGACAAGTTTGGCCGCGTTGATGTCATCTATAACAACGCAGGTGTTATGCCCCTTTCCCCGATGAACGCCCTGAAAGTTGAGGAGTGGGACACCATGATTAATGTGAACATCCACGGCGTTTTGAATGGCATTGCTGCGGGTTTGCCCATCATGGAAGCGCAAGGCGGCGGTCAGTTTATCAATACTGCTTCCATCGGCGCACATGTGGTGGTGCCCACCGGTGCGGTTTATTGCGCGACAAAATATGCCGTTTGGGCCATATCCGAAGGGCTGCGTCAGGAATCGAAAAATATCCGCGTGACAACAATATCCCCTGGTGTTGTTGAGACTGAACTCGGCTCTGATATCACGGATGATTCTGCAAAAGGCGCTTTGAAAGAATTTCGCAAAATCGCACTGACTCCAGATGCGATCGCTAGAGCCGTCTTGTATGCCGTGTCCCAGCCAGATGATGTCGATATCAATGAAGTAATTGTCCGCCCCACAGCAAGCGCATTCTAATCTTGGGAAGATAGCGGCGCTAGGGGAAATACTAGGAGATAGAGTCAAGGTAGGCAGTAACGCCTACCTTGACTCTATTTTTTGTCATTCTCCAAATATTATGTAGGCGGCCGCCTCATCACAGACACCCTAGAAAAACGAATTATTTATGGAGTTTGAAGAAAACGCCACCTTTGAGCGATCGCGTGTCAGTTCCATAACTACTGACTGTGAGTGATCGCAGATTATCAAAAAACGGTTTCCCTAAAACTTCCGCTAGTTTGAGAATTGGCACTTGACGCTCTAACAAATTCTGGCTCTTTATCCAGTCAAGATATATATAGCCTTGGTTTGGTAAGGGAATTGCAGCAATACTATCTTTGAAATTAGGATTGTCAATTATGGAATTATCCTTAGTTGTGAGAATTTCATCCATAGTTTCTAAGTCAGAGGTGAAAATTTCGTAATTTCCTAAAGTTGTATGCAATCCCAGCACTTTTGTTTCAATGCTAAAGGATGCTCCTTCTTTGGCATCAGTTTTTTTTGTAGCCGTGGTTAACTCTGTCCAAGCGGAGATTTTTTGCTTGTCTATAGTCAAGGGATTAATACTGAGTCCATTGGATGAGGCGATCGCATCTAAACGAGCAACGCCTTGTTCCACACCCTCGGATTTTTCCACCACAAAAATCCAATGGGGGGTTATTTGCTCTTTATCAGGTAACAATGCTATGGCATATTCTCCTTGTACCCAGCTAAAAATATCCTCTGGTAAGTTTATCCCCCAGCGTTTTTGAACATCTACCAGAGGTTTTGCTAACCGAGCAACCACATCTTCTTCAGAACCATATATAGTTGCTGTTGCTTGTTTCCAGAGTTTGGCTAAATCACTGTCAGCTAAATTATTCAAATTCGAGCCGGAAATTGCCAAACCTGCGGACGCTGGAATATACTGCAATGCTCCCACAGGTTTAGATAGCGGTGGAGATGGAGGAAAAATTTCCAATGAAGTCAAAAAGGTGGTTTCCGCTAGTAATCCTTTGGGGTTTAACACCAGAGAAATGATTTCGCTGTTATATGTTTGTTCTGGTAGCTCTAACCCTTGCCATTTTGCCACGATGGGAAGATTCAAGAAAGCTATAGCTAAACCCCCTTTGGGCAGTTCTTTTCTAGCTTTTTGGTATTCGAGGGAACTAGTCAAATTCAGATCGGGCGCTTGGACGTTATTGATCGCATCTCGCAGCACTTTCGGATCGTTGGCAAATAATACAAAGCCTTCGCCAACAACAGCACCAGCAAGCAAATCTTGTTCTGGTTGAGAATTGTCAGAAATCAGTTTTACGCCTTTATATTGTTCAACAGCTAAGTTTGCTCCAGCTAACGCCCGTTTAGAAAACAACAACTCGACAAACTCGCGGCTTTTCTCCGGTTGCTTGGTTGCTAGTGCTAACAGATACCCTAGCTGCTGTCCGTTTTCTGGATCGCGATCGATATCTAATGTGGTGATCGCTAATGTAATTTCGTTCCCTAACCAGGGTTGAATGTCTTGCTTGTAATCTATGCCACTTTTGGCGAATAAACTGGTTTTGAGTTTAGATAGTTCTTCTTCACGCTCCAACACTTGCAAACGGTCAGGATTCGTCAGCAATGAAACCATTGCAGGGGAAAGTTTGGACACGAATATGGCTGCACCAGGCCCAGAGGTAGAAGCAATGAGGTTAGCCGGATTTTTGGCGAAGAACCAGTAAAAGCCAGCGATCACAATTACTAGCAGTGCGATCGCCCCAGCTACGATAAAACCAATAAATGAACGTTGCCTATTCACATTAAACCTATTAAAAAAGACGGTTTACAGCCATTTAAGCAGAAAGCCTAGCAGAATTTATCAACCCTCTTGAGAATGGATACTCATGCGAAGGCAGAGATTTTCTGTCACCATAAATAGGATTAGGACTGTTTATAGGGAATTCTTTTAGTCAACCCATGAACCAAATTAGTGTAGAAGAACTGGGGCAACGTCTTTCTTCTAGTGATGCAAGTATTCAGCTAGTAGATGTGCGTGAACCAGAAGAATTGGCGATCGCTAGCATTGAAGGCTTTGTCAACCTACCTTTAAGTCAATTTACCGAATGGGGAGATCAAGTACCTACCCTCTTCAATCCCCAAGCGGAAACTCTTGTGCTATGCCACCACGGTATCCGCTCTGCTCAGATGTGCCAGTGGTTGATTGCTCAAGGTTTTACAAATGTGCAGAATATTTCGGGTGGTATTGATGCCTATTCTGTATTAGTAGACCCTTCAATTCCCCAATATTAGCTTTTGCTCAGGTGGAACTCACTCTTCCATCTGGCTTTTGCTATGCTAATAACAGTAATACATCACTTTAAATGCTTGCCGGAAAGCTTGCAATTTGGACATCAAGTACATCTGCACAAGATTTTTTGATTTGCCCAAATTACAGTTCAGCATGAGCTATTGCGAAAAATTACGTATCTAATAATACTTTTGCAAATACAAATTTGTGCAAAAATACGGTTAGAAAGAAGCAGATTAAGGGTACATTATAACTAGCAGCTTTTGCCAAAAAATTGGGCTACTATCTCAAACCTACTCTTAAAAAATGCTGCATGTATATTAACTTTAAAAATACTTATCATAATATAGCTGTATAATTTGCTATCTTAATAAATTATTAATATTCTCTGTTTTCGATTAAATTCACAAATTTTTCAGAGTTTGATTAAAATTTGCCTTCAGCAAAACATACCACAATGGAAGTCCAGTTAACAAATCGACAACAGCATATACTTTGGGCAACGGTACGTCACTACATTGCTACGGCAGAGCCAGTTGGTTCAAAGGCTTTGGTCGAGGAGTACGACCTGGGTGTAAGCTCGGCGACAATTCGCAATGTGATGGGCGTTTTAGAAAAGTCTGGATTACTCTACCAACCACACGCGTCTGCTGGACGTGTACCTTCAGACTCAGGCTATCGCATCTATGTTGACCAGCTAATTACACCCTCTCTGCGAGACGCTACGCGAACGGAAACTTTAGGGCGAGAAGTAGAGGTGGCGTTGCAAAAGCATCTTCAGTGGGAAGATCGGAGTTTAGAAGCCTTACTCCAAGGAGCCGCGCAAATTCTAGCAACCTTGAGTGGTTGTATTAGCTTGATCACTATGCCGCAAACCACTACAGCACTATTGCGACATCTGCAATTAGTGCAAATTGAAGCTGGGCGGATCATGCTGATTGTCGTGACTGATGGTTACGAGACACATTCAAAATTAATGGATTTGGCTTCAACACCAGAAGAAACACAGCGCGATTCAGAGGTGATTGATCGCGAGTTGCAGATTGTTTCTAATTTTTTGAATAGCCACTTGCGGGGTCGAAGTCTGTTGGAATTAGCCTACCTCAACTGGAGTGAACTAGATCAAGAATTCCAACGCTACGGGGAATTCTTGAAAAACTCAGTTGCCGAATTGAGTCGTCGCACTCATGCACCGACTGCAACCCAAATTATGATTCGGGGTGTGTCAGAAGTTTTACGCCAACCAGAATTTTCCCAGTTACAGCAGGTACAAACCATCATCCACCTGTTGGAAGAAGAACAAGACCAACTGTGGCGATTAATATTTGAAGAACCAGAACTGGAGGATGGTGCTAAACCAAAGGTAACAGTTCGCATAGGTGCAGAAAATCCATTAGAACCGATACGCACCTGCACCTTGATTTCTTCCAACTATCGCCGAGGTTCTATACCAGTAGGAAGTGTGGGAGTTTTGGGGCCAACACGCCTAGATTATGAAAGTGCGATCGCAGTAGTAGCATCTGCTGCTGATTATCTCTCTGAAGCTTTCAGTTATTTCAATCCTTAATATCGTATCGTGTAATAGCAAATGAACGATACCATAGCAAGCAGATAGCCCAATTTATAGCGGCAAAATTAATAGTACTTAAATATTTCATGGTTAGAAAAATTTCCTTTAGCTTACTGTGGCTGGGATTCACTATCTATGCGTTTTTCCTCGCGCCTCCTGAGCAACCCGGTACATTCGAGTTAATTAAAAACCTTTCTACTGTGCAGTGGGAAGGTGTTAACCCTTTAGTAATATCACTATTCAACCTCATGGGTATTTGGCCTCTCATCTACAGTGCAGTAGTGTTGATTGATGGCAGAGGACAAAAAACACCTGCTTGGCTGTTTGCGATCGCTTCGTTCGCAGTTGGTGCTTTTGCTTTGTTGCCGTACTTAGCCATTAGGGAACCAAATAATCAGTTTATTGGTAAAAAAAATACCTTACTCAAACTGCTAGATTCTCGTATGACTGGGGTTGTTTTGACGGTAGCGACAGCTATTTTAGTTGCTTATGGTTTAAGAGAGGGAGATTGGGGCAATTTTGTCCAACAGTGGCAAACTAATCGCTTCATCAATGTGATGAGTTTAGACTTCTGTCTACTTTGCCTATTATTTCCCACATTACTGGGGGATGATATGGCGCGTCGCGGTTGGAAAAATCCCCAGTTTTTCTGGTTAATAGCGTTGATACCGTTATTTGGCCCATTAATTTATTTATGTGTGCGTCCACCTTTAAAAGAAGTGGGTATAGACTCCATATCCCAGCAGCCAGTAGCGAATTGAAGATTGAAGAAGGCAGGAGGCGGGAGGCTACACTGATTGCAGGATAACAAATCAGAGATTTTGGAATGGGTCTTAAACCCGGCAGGAAATAGATAGCGCAGCGGTAGCAAGTCAGACGCTCCTGTGTCGCTAACGCTGCGCTATTGAGCGTCGGGCAGTTTTCCTTCTGCCTCCTGCCCTCTGCCTCCTGCCTTCATTGATAAAGTGCGTTTCTCACAATCCAAAATCTAAAATCCAAAATCGTATCACCCAAAATCCCCTTTTTCAGTGAATTGGGGATTTTCTGTGGGTGCGTAAATCCCAAGAGAAAATTCTTTCTGAAAGTACTTTACAAAACGCAATAAATTATTTAAGATGTGTAACAGGTAGTCAAACCTACCTAAATTCATCTGCAAATAATCGCATTTATAAAACAATGACAACAACCTTACAACGTCGCGAAAGCGCCAACGTATGGGATCGATTCTGCGAATGGATCACCAGCACCAACAACCGGATTTACATCGGTTGGTTCGGCGTAGTAATGATTCCAACCTTGCTAGCAGCTACCGCTTGCTTCGTAATCGCTTTCATCGCCGCTCCTCCAGTAGACATCGATGGTATCCGTGAACCAGTAGCAGGTTCCTTGATCTACGGAAACAACATCATCTCCGGTGCAGTAGTACCTTCCTCCAACGCAATTGGTTTGCACTTCTACCCAATTTGGGAAGCAGCTTCCTTAGATGAGTGGTTGTACAACGGCGGTCCTTACCAATTGGTAGTTTTCCACTTCCTGATTGGCGTATTCTGCTACATGGGTCGTGAATGGGAACTATCCTACCGCTTAGGAATGCGTCCTTGGATTGCGATCGCATACTCTGCTCCAGTAGCAGCAGCAACCGCAGTCTTCTTGGTATACCCAATCGGACAAGGTTCCTTCTCTGATGGTATGCCTTTGGGTATCTCAGGAACATTCAACTTCATGATTGTGTTCCAAGCAGAACACAACATCTTGATGCACCCCTTCCACCAATTAGGTGTAGCTGGTGTATTCGGCGGAAGCTTGTTCTCTGCAATGCACGGTTCACTCGTAACTTCTTCACTAGTTCGTGAAACAACTGAGACTGAATCACAAAACTACGGTTACAAATTCGGTCAAGAAGAAGAAACCTACAACATCGTTGCGGCTCACGGCTACTTCGGTCGTCTAATCTTCCAATACGCTTCTTTCAACAACAGCCGTTCACTGCACTTCTTCTTAGCAGCATGGCCTGTAATCGGAATCTGGTTCACCGCCTTGGGTGTAAGCACAATGGCGTTCAACTTGAACGGTTTCAACTTCAACCAATCAATCATTGACTCTGAAGGTCGTGTGATTGCAACTTGGGCAGATGTAATCAACCGCGCTAACCTGGGTATGGAAGTAATGCACGAGCGGAACGCTCACAACTTCCCTCTAGATTTGGCTGCTGGTGATTTTGCTCCTGTAGCTCTTTCCGCTCCTGCTATCAACGGTTAATTCTGAAGTTTAGCTAAATTGAGAAAGCGCCCTCTCTAAACAGAGGGCGCTTTCTTATTTGTACTCATACAGTCCAAGTACCAAAACAAGTACAAGAATTAACTTTTGCGCGAACTCTAGGTAAAATACATAAGCCTCATCCTTTTTCTTTAAGATCATGGGCAACACTTTTGGTCATCTATTTCGCATCACTACTTTTGGTGAATCTCACGGCGGCGGTGTGGGGGTTGTGATTGATGGTTGTCCTCCACAACTAGAAATTTCGGCAGAAGAAATTCAAGTAGAATTAGATAGAAGGCGTCCGGGACAAAGTAAAATCACCACCCCTCGCAAAGAAGCGGATACCTGCGAGATTTTATCAGGGGTATTTGAAGGTAAAACCTTGGGAACGCCCATAGCAATTTTGGTACGGAACAAAGATACTCGTCCCCAAGATTATGACGAGATGTCCGAAAAATATCGTCCTTCTCATGCAGATGCAACTTATGATGCAAAATATGGCATTCGCAATTGGCAAGGTGGGGGTAGATCGTCAGCGCGTGAGACAATTGGCAGAGTAGCAGCAGGTGCGATCGCTAAAAAAATTCTCCGTCAAGTTGCCAATGTTGAAGTTATCGGTTACGTCAAGCGCATCAAAGACTTGGAAGGTGTAGTTGATCCAAATACTGTCACCTTAGAACAAGTGGAAAGTAATATCGTCCGCTGTCCTGATGCTGAATGTTGCGATCGCATGATTGAATTAATTGAGCAAGTTGGTAGACAAGGTGATTCTATCGGCGGTGTCGTGGAATGTGTAGCGCGTAATGTGCCGAAAGGTTTGGGCGAACCAGTATTTGATAAATTGGAAGCTGATATTGCTAAGGGTGTGATGTCTCTCCCTGCTAGCAAAGGCTTTGAAATTGGTTCCGGTTTTGGCGGAACGCTGTTAACGGGAATTGAGCATAACGACGAATATTATATTGATGAAAATGGTGAAATTCGCACTGTAACTAACCGTTCGGGTGGTATTCAGGGGGGAATTTCCAACGGGGAAAATATCATTTTACGAGTTGCATTTAAGCCGACGGCGACAATTAGAAAAGAGCAAAAGACAGTAACTCGTGAAGGTGAAGAAACATTATTAGCTGCGAAAGGACGACACGATCCTTGTGTGCTACCACGTGCAGTTCCAATGGTGGAGGCGATGGTGGCGCTGGTGTTGTGTGACCATTTGTTACGGCATCATGGACAGTGTAAGGTGTTGTAAAGATTTTTCAGAAAATATTTATGCTTCGGGGGTGAGTGTCTGACTCGCCCTTTTTTATCTGTATTGCTATAGTAGCGGATAACACATTTGAGTAAGTGCTATGACGGCTGCTATCAATACGGATAAAGAGTATCAAGATCGCTTAAAACACTTTACTAGCCTAAAGTCCAAGTATCAAGCAACGAAATATAAAGATTCATCACCCTCTAGTCTTCTCTATCTCATACTTCGTAAAGTTGATTTAGGAATTGAGCTAACTACATTAGAGATTGAATGGTTAAAAGAGCATGATCTTGAATTTATATGTCAAGAACAGCAAGATAAATTAAAGGACTTCGTAAAATTAGGGGTTGAATTCTCTAAATTAAAGTCTAAATATAAAGCTACAAAGCATGGTGTTTCTTGGCAATCTAGTCATTTGTATTTCATGCTTTGGAAACTTGAGTCAGGGAATTTACTCACTGATTCAGAGGTTCAATGGCTGAGAGCAAATGGTTTATATGAAACCAATAAAATTTCTCAAGAGATAAAACAATTTACTCAAGTTAAATCTAAGTACAAAGCGACTCAATCTCAAGATTCATATCCTGATAGTCTACTTGAGCAAATACTGAAAAAATTAGAATTAGCAGAACGTCTAAGTAATTATGAATATAATTGGTTAATCAACAACAAACTCTTTGAAACAGCAGAAGTTTTTCAACAAAAAGAGTCACTAAAAGAAACTCACTTTGCTCAGTTAAGAGAGAAATACCAAGCGAATCTAAACTCTGGCTTATCATTATCCAGTCCACTGTATCCAATCTTGCAAAACATTGATGCGAACAAAAATTTGCGTGAGTCGGAAATTAACTGGTTAGAACAGCAAGGACTTAGCCAAACAATTACCATTGGTCAAGAATTGGAACAAACACGAGAATTTTCTGCCTTGAGAGTTAAATATAAAGTAACTCATTATGAAGATTTATCTCCTAAAAGTCACCTGTATAAAGTTCTCAAAAGACTTGATTTATCCAATCAATTAGGCGAACAGGATATTAACTTTCTGAAAAAGCGTAAGCTGACTAAGATAATAGAAATTGCTAACGAAAAATATGCTAATACTCTCAAGTTAAATATAGAATCAGGAGAAACTCTAAATGAATCAGAAATTGACTGGCTGAAAAATAATGGACGAGAAAATATAATTATTCTTGCTCAACAAAAGCATTTTGCAGCTTTGAAATCCAAATATGATGTTTTAGGCTATCAAGATAAATCACAGACCAGTTTTTTATACACAATTTTGCAAAAGCTTGAGTTAAAAGAGCGACTTGAACCAACAGATTTTGCTTGGCTTCAAGAGACTAAAATTAAAGTGCTTCAACCAACATATAGTTATTACACGTGGCAAAAAGAGCCTAAGTATCAAGAGAAGAATTTAGTCTCTGGTAAGATTTGGATTGCTTACCACACAATTGAAGCAAATTTCTATGAGCAGGAGTTTCAGCGCACTGACAACAAATGGAACCTAGCAAATGCTAGTAGCCATTGGCGCAAAGCAGATAAACCAGAACAGGCATTGCAACTGACGAATAATTTGGAATTCGACAAAATAAAAGAAAATAAACTCAAGTCAGCGTTGCTAACCAGCAGAGGTGGAGCATTTCGAGATATTGAAAAATTAGATAACGCAGAAAATTGCGCCCGTCAAGCTATTGAGTATCAACCAAAAAGCCATCACCCTTACACTTTGATGGGAGCTATTTGTTTTGAACGACATCAATATTCAGATGGTGAATATTGGTTTCAAGAAGCAATCAAATGTGGTGCTAATCCTAGAGATATGGATTCTGAAATCAAGCGAGTAGTGAAAAATGCTAAGGATGAAAATAAGCGTCGGAAAGTAATAGAATACCTGCTGAAAAAAGATTCACAACGATATGCTTGGGCTAAATCTTATCTCAACAAATCGTCAGACAATGGTAAATAAACTGGTTTGCATCACCAAACTATCAACATGACCAGATTCATCCATGACCAATTTGCCAAAGACTACCTCGAACAATTACTCACTCCTTACGGCGAAGTCCAAGCATCTAGACGAGTCGCAGGAGAAGTTAGACAGATAGTAACAATTCATCAGTTGCCATGTATCTCAGAAACCTTATGGCTGAGAATCATCGGTAGGGGAAAATTTCAAAACATAAATGACAATTTTCACCGATTATTATTGCTAAGACCGTGATACATTTTTAGATTAGCGACTTATTCAATAAGTCGCTAATCTTGTTGTTTCGCTGTTGTAGCGATCGCTCAACAGTGTAAAATGTCTCATATAGCGTTTTATTAAGCAGGCAAGGGCGATCGCTGATGTATAATATTGCAACTTAATATAAATAATTAAACATGGATTTTCTGACAGTTCTAGGATTAGCGGCTGCCACAATAACCACAATATCTTTTTTGCCACAGATGTTTAAAACTTGGCAAACAAAATCAGCAAAAGATGTTTCTTTCGTTACGTTAATTACATTCATAAGTGGTATTTTTTTGTGGTTAATCTATGGAATTTATTTACAATCCTTGCCAATTATTCTTGCTAACGCCGTAACATTGGTTTTTAACTTAATTATTCTATGGCTTAAAATTAAATATAGATAAACTTGCCTCTAACAAACACCTGTGACATCATCTGTATTTGACTCTGAACGCCTTCTCTTTACACCTACCACCCCAGACACCAACGCTATACCCATAATCTTCGCCTTTCCCAACGAGTACAGCGTAGGTATCACTAGTCTTGGCTATCAAGTAGTGTGGGCAACTTTGGCAATGCGTGATGATGTACAGGTGAGTCGCCTGTTTACCGATACTCACGAACAACTCCCTAGAACGCCGGAAATTGTGGGATTTTCGATTTCGTGGGAACTGGATTATGTGAATATTTTAAATTTGCTGGAATCTTTAGAAATTCCCATTCGAGGAACCTCTCGTGATGATTCTCATCCGATAATTTTTGGTGGTGGCCCCGTTCTTACTGCTAACCCCGAACCTTTTGCAGATTTTTTTGATGTCGTTTTACTGGGGGATGGCGAAACCCTGTTAGGGAATTTTATTGAGGCTTATAAAGAAGTCAGAAATGCCTCAAGACAAACTCAACTAAAAAGACTTGCACAAATACCAGGAATTTATGTACCCAGTTTGTATGAGGTGGAATATCACACAAAAGATGGTGAAGTAAAGTCTATTAAACCGATTTCTCCCGAAATTCCCGCAGTGGTGCAAAAGCAAACTTACCGAGGAAATACTCTATCGGCATCAACTGTAGTCACCGAAAAAGCCGCCTGGGAAAACATTTACATGGTGGAAGTGGTGAGAAGTTGTCCAGAAATGTGCCGCTTTTGTTTGGCGAGTTATCTCACGTTACCTTTTAGAACAGCCAGTCTGGAAGATTCGTTAATTCCAGCGATCGCAAAAGGTTTAGAAGTCACAAACCGGCTAGGATTATTAGGGGCTTCAGTTACTCAACATCCAGAATTTGAGGCGTTGCTAGATTATATTAGTCAGCCAAAATATGATGATGTCCGTCTCAGTATTGCCTCAGTGCGAACTAATACTGTAACAGTCCAGTTAGCAGAAACTTTGACGAAACGAGACACGCGATCGCTTACCATTGCAGTAGAGAGTGGTTCTGAGAAAATCCGCCAAATCGTCAACAAAAAGCTGCATAATGATGAAATTATTCAAGCAGCCATAAATGCCAAAGCTGGCGGATTAAAAAGCTTAAAACTCTACGGGATGGCAGGAATTCCTGGTGAAGAAGCAGAAGATTTAGAGCAAACTGTGGCGATGATGCGTAATATCAAAAAAGCTGCGCCGGGATTGCGCTTAACATACGGATGCAGCACCTTTGTACCCAAAGCACACACACCGTTTCAATGGTTTGGGGTGAATCGCCAAGCCGAAAAGCGGTTGCAGTTTTTGCAAAAACAGCTAAAACCACAGGGGATAGAATTTCGCCCAGAAAGCTATAATTGGTCGATTATACAGGCTTTATTATCGAGAGGCGATCGCAGACTCTCCCAACTTCTTGAACTTACTCGTGACTTTGGCGATTCCTTGGGTAGCTACAAACGTGCTTTCAAGCAACTCAAAGGACAAATCCCCGATTTAGATTTCTACGTCCACGCCGAATGGTCAACAGAACAAGTATTACCCTGGAGCCACTTGCAAGGGCCTCTGCCACAGTCTACACTACTAAAGCATTTGGCTGATGCTAAGAGTTATATCAACCCATCTCCAAAGGAATTACAGCCATTGAATTCATAGCTGAAAACTTGATGCAAAACACAGCCGAGTATTACTGCGCCTATTGCGGCGAACCGAACTTAACTTTTATTGATTTGAGTGCTGGAGGACAGCAATCTTACGTTGAAGATTGTCAAGTTTGTTGTAACCCAAATATTTTGTATGTGCGGGTTGATGAAGATACCCTAGATATCGAGATTGATACCGAATCCGAAAGTTGAATTTTAGGTTTTTCTTTCCATGCTGCACTTTAAACATTCCTCAATCATTAACGCCTCACCAGAAGTAGTTTGGAAATTTCACGAAAGGCCAGATATTTTGCAACTGTTGAATCCACCTTGGCAGCCAGTCCAAGTGGTTCGTCGTGAAGGAGGACTAAACGTGGGCGCTATCACCGAATTTCGCCTGTTTCTCGGCCCATTACCCTTAACTTGGTTAGCGCGTCATACTGAATGTGAAAAATATCGTCTGTTTACCGACGAACAGATATCTGGCCCCTTTGAATCTTGGGTACATCGACATGAATTTGAATCAGAAAATGGCAAAACCAGATTAACTGACGCTATTTCCTTCTCTATGCCTGGTGGAGGAACTGTTGAATTTGTCAGTGGTTGGCTAGTACAAGCGCAATTAGAAGCGATGTTTCGCTACCGCCACTATGTGACTAAACGAGAATGCGAGTAATTATAAGCATTCTCTTGTAGTAAGTGGCTCCAGGTTTTGAGCTTACTAGGAGCCATATTTATTATTTTATCTTTGTTAGTTTGGATAATAAAAATCAGTAAATTTCCTAATTGACATTATATTTTTTTGACAATATAAATACTATTTCGCTAACTTCAAAGTGTTTCCTGAAAAGCTTGGAAATCTCATCCTTAGAGTTGAAGTTTAATCTTTAGTCTGAACTTTGGTGCGATCGCTTGGCAAAGATAGCTTTCTAGCCTACATTAGTTTGGGATCTCAACGGCTACAGCCTCATGCACGAATTACTCTACTTCATTCCCTACTCTTGACGCTAATTATGTTACCGCCTTTTTTCCAGACTTCGGCTGTTTAAAAAGCCCCATTTTAAAAACACTAGTTTTTATAATCACCAAAGCTATCAGTACCATAACTTACATAATCCAACCGCCATACCAAAAACAGTTGTTGGTATGGCGGTTGGATGTGTAATAATAGTTAAAGTATCTTAATATTTCTAAATATCTTAAGTGTTGGCACTATCCAATGCAAAACACTGACCACTAATAGAGTTTTCTGGCTGGTGGTTAGTGGTTTTTGTGGTGACTATATTTTAGGAATTTTCACCTGAATACTAGGCGGAGTAAAAGCGTGATTCAATTAGAACAACCACCCAGTCATCAAACAAAACTGACTCCAGTAGTGAAAAGTAAATCCCAGTTTAAAGGACTTTTCATTGCTATTGTCATTGTTAGTGTATGGGTCATTAGCTTGAGTTTATTACTTCCCCTTGACATATCGAAGTTAAAACTTTGGATGCTATTGCCTAGCATAGCTTGGCAAACATTTTTATATACAGGATTATTTATTACATCTCATGATGCTATGCATGGGGTGGTGTTTCCCCAAAACAGCAAAATTAATCATTTTATTGGGACATTAACCCTATCTCTTTATGGTCTTTTACCATATAAAAAATTATTGAAAAAGCATTGGCTACACCACCACAATCCAGCAACTCAAATAGACCCAGATTTTCATAATGGTAAATACAAAAACTTCTTTGCTTGGTATTTACATTTTATGAAAGGTTACTGGAGTTGGGGACAAATAATTGCTCTAACAATTATTTATAACTTTGCAAAATATATACTTCATATACCAAGTGAAAATCTAAATTATTTTTGGGTACTTCCTTCACTTCTAAGTTCATTCCAATTATTTTATTTTGGTACTTTCCTCCCACATAGTGAACCAATCACAGGCTATATTCAGCCTCATTGTGCCCAAACGATTAACCGTCCAATTTGGTGGTCATTTATTACGTGCTATCATTTCGGCTACCACGAAGAACACCACGAGTATCCCCATATTCCTTGGTGGCAATTACCAGAAATTTACAAAGCAAAATAGTTTTCGTTTATCTAATAAATAAGTTGGCGTGAATAATTAAAGGTTTGTAGTCAGTCTCTCCAGACCTTAAAATAAACCTGGGGCTGCTTACTAAGAGCAAATTTATTCTGCTTATGCCAATTAATAATTCTCGTCTTGTAACCTATAGCCCTGCTTATACAATCGTTCCCACTTACGAGTGCTTTAATCGGTGTAGTTACTGCAACTTTCGCAGCGAACCGGGTAAAAGTCCGTGGATGAGTCTTTTAGATGCAGACAGTATTTTAAAACCACTTCAAAACGAAAAAGTCTGTGAAATCCTTATACTTAGCGGTGAAGTACATCCCCATTCGCCAAAGCGTCAGGTGTGGTTTGAGCGGATTTATGATTTGTGTGAATTAGCGCTTTCAATGGGGTTTTTACCTCACACAAATGCGGGGCCACTGAGTTTTGAAGAAATGCAAAAACTCAAGCGTGTGAATGTTTCGATGGGGCTGATGTTGGAACAGTTAACGCCAACATTGTTAAATAGTGTACATCGGCACGCACCGAGTAAATTACCAGAAGTTCGTTTACAACAATTGCAATGGGCGGGAGAGTTGCAGATTCCCTTCACAACTGGGTTACTGTTAGGAATTGGGGAAACTGTAGATGATTGGTGGGAAACATTGACAGCTATATCTGAACTGCATCAACGTTATCACCACATTCAAGAAGTTATCTTACAACCTCATAGTCCAGGATATCAGCAAACCTTTGATGCACCACCTTTTGACCCTCATCAGTTACCAGAAGTAATTGCTAAAGCGCGTGAGATTTTACCGCCAGATATTACTATTCAAATTCCGCCAAACTTAGTTAAAGATGACCGATGGTTACTCGCTTGTATCGAAGCTGGTGCGGGAGATTTGGGTGGAATTGGGCCAAAAGATGAGGTGAATCCTGATTATCCTCATGTTCAGGAACAGGCATTGAGAGAAATTTTACAACCTGCGGGGTGGGAATTGGTGGCGCGATCGCCAGTTTATCCGCAATTTGATAGTTGGTTGTCGGGAGAATTAGAAACAGCGGTGAAGCACTGGCGCAAGACTCTAACCCCAGTTTCTCTTTTGTAACAACAGGGAAGTAGAGATTTTCCTATCTCGTAGTAGTTTTATTGCTGACGAGTATTTGAGGTGCGTTCATCCACCTTTGAACTCCGTTAACGAGTCTTTGAACTGGATTAATCCACCTTTGAACTCCGTTAACAAGTCTTTGAACTGGATTAATCCACCTTTGAACTCCGTTAACGAGTCTTGGAACTGGATGAATCCACCTCTGAACTCCGTTAACGAGTCTTGGAACTGGATGAATCCACCTCTGAACTCCGTTGACGAGTATTTGAACTGGATGAATCCACCTCAACTCTGTATAATCTCGATTATTATGAGCATCATTGCTATATTTTTTACCTATGGTTAATAGTACTGACTTACTCGCAAACCTCTACAACGCCTTTAACCCCTTTGAACCCTTACCCGCAGGTGATCCAAAATATGTAGATTGTCAGGATGTGCGGGGAGATGCCGATATTTTGCAAGAGTTGGGAAATCGGATGCAACTGGCAAATACAAATACTTGCCAATTGTATTCTGGTCATCGGGGTGCGGGGAAGTCTACAGAATTACTTAGGTTAAAGAAGTATTTAGAAAATCGGAAATTTTATGTAGTCTATTTTGCGGCTGATGAAGAGGATATCGATTCTGAAGATGCCCAATATACAGATATTCTCCTCGCCTGTACCCGCCGTTTGCTCAAAGATTTAAAAGAAATTGCTAGTCCTCGTCCCATACTTGACTGGTTGAAAGATCGTTGGGTAGATTTAAAAGATTTGGCGCTGACTCCCCTAGAGTTTGAGAGTCTGGAAGTAGAAGCCCAAGTTGCTCAATTCGCCAAGTTAACCGCAAATTTAAGAGCTGTTCCTGAATTACGCCAGAAGATTCGCCAAAAAATTGATCCTTACACAGTTCCTTTAATTGAGGTGTTAAATGAGTTTCTAACGGATGCAAAAAAGAACTTACCTACGGGTAAAACTCAACTGGCGGTAATTGTCGATAATTTAGACCGGATGGTGTTAGTCAAAGATGGCGACGGACGCACCAACTATGAGGAAGTCTTTTTAGACCGCAGCGAACAACTCCAAGCTTTAGATTGCCATTTGATTTACACTGTCCCCATTTCAATGGCCTATTCTACAAGGGCAACAGACCTCAGAGATATCTACGGCGACCCCCAAATTTTGCCGATGATTATGGTAAACACTCTCAAGGGGGAAGTTTACCAGCCAGGACTCAAGAAAGTTAAGGAAGTAATTAACAAGCGAGTCCGGCAAATTGCACCCGAACTATCACTAGAAACAGAAATTTTCGACAGTCCCCAAACCTTAGATAGACTTTGTTTAATGAGTGGAGGTCATGTGAGGAATTTGCTATTGTTAACTCAAGATGCCATTGGACGCACTGAAGAATTACCTGTTTCAGAAAAGGCGGTGCGACGAGCAATTACTCAAGCCAGGGATACTTATCGCCGCACTGTGGAAAATCATCAATGGTATCTGTTAGCGGAAGTGTCTTGTTCTAAACGCATTATTAATGATGACTTGTATCGGAATTTAATGTATAACCGTTGTCTTTTAGAATACCGCTATTTGGATGATGAGGGAGAAATGCAGCGTTGGTATGATATTCATCCATTGATTCAAGGAATTCCAGAATTTAAAGAAGCCGTAGCGAAACTTTCATGAACCCAAATTTAAGCGATTGGGATGATGATTTACCCCCAGAATCAGAAGAAGTTTATCAAGACTTGCTTCGCGCACTGAAGCGTAAATCAGGATTTGGTTTGTTTTTCGTGCAATGTACACCTGGGGAAGCAGACAAGTTCATTGTCAAACTTCCCCAGGAGATTCCGCAGAAGAAGATTGCAGTTTTGCGGTTAGTTGAGGCGATTGATAATTTATATCAGCCCGTAGCAGAGTTTATTAAAGACAAGCAAGTTGATATTTTATTAATTAAGGGTCTGGAATATTCTTTATACAAGTATGAAAAAAGAAGTTTTGGGGAAATTACAGAAGGGCAATTTAGCAATTTAACTAGTGTTCCGCATATTTTAAATCACTTAAACCAACAGCGAGAACGCTTTAGAGATGATTTTCCTATTAGCTTTGTTTTTCTTTTGCGTTCATTTTCGATAAACTATTTTATTCATCGCGCTCCAGATTTTTTTGATTGGCGTTCTGGGGTATTTGAATTACCGACAACGCCAGAATTGGTAGAACAAGAATCAAATCGTCTGTTATTGGAAGGAGACTATGAAGAATATCTGAAACTTAGTGCAGAACAAAAAATTGAGAAAGTCCTGGAAATTAAGGACTTGCTAGCGGAAAGACATCAGACAGAAAATTGTAAGGTTAGTTTACTACTTGAACTGGGAAGCTTGCTCATCACTGTGAAAGAATATGAAGCAGCTATCGTATCCTACAACCAAGCTCTAAAAGTTCAGCCAGCTAAAGACGAAACTTGGTACAATCGGGGCAATGCTCTAAAAAATTTAGGACGCTATCAAGAAGCTATTGCATCCTACGACCAAGCGATAAAAATTCAACCAAATAACTATCAAGCTTGGAACAAGCGGGGCATAGCACTAGGCAATTTAGGACGCTATGAAGAAGCGATTACTTCCTATGATCAAGCACTGAAATTACAACAAAATTACGATTGGGCTTGGTACAATCGGGGGATTGCTCTACGGAATTTGGGATTCAATAAAGAAGCGATTGCATCCTATGATCAAGCTCTAAAAATTCAACCAGATAAACACGAAGCTTGGTACAACCGGGGGATTGCTTTATACAATTTAGGATGCAACGAAGAAGCAATCATATCTTACGATCAAGTAGTGAAAATAAACCCAAATAAACATGAAGCTTGGAACAATCGGGGGATTGTGCTAGATGATTTAGGATGCTATGAAGAGGCGATCGCATCCTATGACCAAGTACTGAAAATTAAACCAGATTATCACCAAGCTTGGTACAACAAAGCTTGCAGTTATGCCCTTAAAGGTAATATTGAGCAGGCACTAGAAAAACTGCAAAAAGCAATTAATTTGAATCCTGATCAATGTAGTAAATGGGCAAAGACTGATTCAGATTTTGATGGCATTCGTAAAGATGAACGGTTTCAAGCTTTAATTCAATAACCGCTATAAAGACTAAATTAATGTAGCGATCGCCTTCACACTTCTACTGAAAATATTCACTGAAATTAATAGCGATCGCTCAGGTGCAGACAAGCACCACCAAAATAACCTCAAATCAATACCACCGTGAACTAATTCACAATGCATCCCTCAAAGGAGAGAGATAGGAGCCTAAACCCTGTTGTAAAATAGACATATAAGGATTCGGGGGGCCATTTAACTGGTCATAAACGCCTATAGAGACTATTTTTGGAAATCTCCAAGGTTTGAAGTCCAGCCAGCTGAAGCAACTACAGCGGCTGTATCACCAGCGTATACCGGGCGATCGCATCACCACGTCCGAGTTTTCCCAGCGTCTGGCAGCAATTAGCACAGAAGTCAATCAGCCTGTGTGCGCCTACATCAACCGTCGCGGACAAGTGATTCGCGTCGGGGTAGGCACACCGCGTCAAACACAAATACCACCGATGGAATTGCCCCGTTATGGTGCAGAACGACTCAGTGGTATTCGTTGTATCGCCACCCATCTCAAGCCAGAACCGCCGAATGAAGCGGCACTCACAGCTATGGCACTGCAACGCTTAGATGCCCTAGTTGTCCTAAATATTACCGGAACCGGATTCACACGGCGGGGAGGCGGTGCGACTGGGTATGTCAAAGAAGCTTATCTAGCTCATCTGACACCCCAAGACTCTCGCACCCTCATTCCTAGTCCTGCTGCTGTCAAAGTAGAGGAAAGCCAATTCGGCTTCGCTCACTCTAAACAAATCCAAACCCCAAGTTGGAATATATCGCCACCTCTGAGCTTGGATGATCTGGCAGACCAGGATTTAGTAGACTTGGTAGAAAATCTGGAAGCGGAATTCCAGCGCGAATTTATCGCCCAGGAAGTAGATTCTGACCACGATCGCGTGCTAATTGTGGGGCTGATGACCAGTGAGATGACTCCCCTACAATTCCAAGATACCCTAGTGGAATTGGCACGGTTAGTTGATACTGCTGGGGGAGATGTATTACAAACAATACAACAAAAGCGATCGCGCGTTCATCCCCAAACCGTAGTTGGCGAAGGTAAGGTGCAAGAAATTGCCCTAACTGCCCAAACACTAGGGGTTAATCTCGTCGTCTTTGACCGCGACCTCTCACCCTCCCAAGTCCGCAACTTAGAAATGCAGATTGGTATCCGGGTAGTTGACCGCACCGAAGTAATTTTGGATATCTTTGCCCAACGCGCTCAGTCCCGTGCCGGTAAGTTGCAAGTAGAACTAGCACAGCTAGAATACATGCAGCCGCGACTAGCTGGTAGAGGTCGTACCATGTCCCGATTGGGTGGTGGTATTGGGACTCGTGGCCCTGGTGAAACAAAATTAGAAACTGAACGCCGTGCCATTGGGCAGCGTATATCTAGACTGCAAAAAGAAGTGAACCAGTTGCAGGCCCATCGTTCGCGGTTACGGCAGCGACGGCAGCATCGGGAAGTTCCTTCAGTGGCTTTGGTTGGATATACCAACGCTGGTAAGTCCACTTTGCTGAATGCTCTCACGAATGCAGAAGTTTATACAGCCGACCAGTTATTTGCCACTCTCGATCCTACCACCCGCCGCCTGGTGATTCCTTATGGCGAAACAAATGAACATCAGGAAATTCTGATTACAGATACAGTAGGGTTTATACACGAACTGCCTGCATCGTTAATGGATGCCTTCCGCGCCACCTTGGAGGAAGTCACAGAAGCCGATGCCCTACTACATTTGGTCGATTTGTCTCACCCAGCTTGGTTGCGTCATATTCGCTCAGTCAGAGAAATACTGGCACAAATGCCAATAACACCTGGCCCTGCGCTGGTTGTTTTTAACAAGATTGATCAGGCTAATAGTGAGACACTGGCTCTAGCTAGGGAAGAATTCCCTCTAGCAGTGTTTATTTCTGCGAGTCAGCGCTTGGGATTAGAAACCCTACGTCACCGCCTTGCCCAGCTGATCCAATATGCCGTTGACTGTGGGTAAATACTAGAATTGCATCAATATTTAATGTTAATAAAACTCAGTAGCAATACTGGGTTTTTTCTTGTATGAAGCTAAAAATGAAGTCTTTTTGAACTAAGGCTGGTATCATAGACAACTTCTAATTGAATATCTAGAGTAGTAAAAGACTTTTCACTGGGTGCATCTGATTTTACATGGATAGAAAGCAGCAAATTCCCATCATTAGCAACTGAGTCTTACCATTTTCTTTTCCAAACATTGATTAACATGAAACATCTATTTTCCACCACAACAATACCTGCGTTTTTGGCTGCTACTGCCGTTGTGATATCGTCTTCTGCTTTTGCCCCTGCTAATGCCGCTTCGATGAATTTCACTATCAACGACTTCACAGGTTCGGATACTCAGGTGAAGTTTACCTTAGATGACTCAATAGCGGGGTCTGGCAAAGTTCAGTTTAAAGTAGATTATTTATCCACTGGCAGCAACACAATTGCTGATATACGCGGTATTTTCTTCAACATTTTAGATAACTCACTCCTTAGTGGTCTTCAAGTAGTAGGTACAAATGTAACAAACAAACAATTTGGCCCTGCTGGAACAGTTAACTCTGTTGGTAGTGGTAGTAACAATCTGAACGGTGGTGGCGTCTCCTTTGATGCTGGTGTAGAAATTGGTCAAGAAGGTATAGGTCAAGGAAAAGGCGATATTCAATCTACCATCTTTACCCTATCCCATACTTCAAAAGCTTTAACGTTGGCTCAGTTTTCTCAGGAAAACTTTGGAGTGCGCCTAATGAGTGTCGGTTCTGGAAACAATCGTAACGGAAGCAGTAAACTCAAAGGACAAGCCCCTTACTACACACCCCCACCACCACCACCTAAAAAGGTGCCTGAGCCTACTACAGTAGTTGCCCTTGGTCTATTTGCTGTGGGTGCGCTGAGAATAGCGAAGAAAAAGCCTTTAGTATCAGCTTCAATGACAGTCGCCTAGAAGCTTTACTAGGAGACACTAGATGCATCCCTTGTCGGATTCAGGTGTGTCTCCTAGGCTTATAAAATTTAATTATTAAATAGATACTAAAACATCATAATTACTAATTTTTTAATCCTCCCACCCGTTATAGCTGTGGGATTTTTGAATGATAGGGGTTCTAGTGAACTCACCTTCATCAAGCATCGTAAACCCAGTTAGCAACTTTTAAAGATCAGGTCAAAACGGGATAAAGCAGCTACAGTCAGTGGCAAAGTTCTAAAATTAAGAAGCATGAAATCAATTTGAGGACTTTATGGCTGCAAAAGTAGAAATTTACACTTGGAGAACTTGCCCGTTTTGTATCCGTGCCAAAAGTTTGCTGAAAAACAAGGGTGTTGAATTTATCGAATACAGCATTGATGGAGATGAAGCAGCCAGAAGTAAAATGGCTCAAAGGGCAAATGGACGCCGCTCTTTACCGCAAATTTTCATTAATGATGATCATGTTGGTGGTTGTGATGATATCCATGCTTTAGATAGTCAAGGCAAGCTGGATGAGCTACTAACTTCTAGCAATAGCGTTTAGATTCATAAGTGCGCTAGCGACAGGCCGCTGCAAATTACACGGCAGTCGCTACAACTCTAAAACAAACAAAGCGCTATCTCTTGTCTAAGAGCTTTTCCCCACAAAAGCGAATATGTCTACAAGATTTTACTGAGCAGTACAGATATACATCAATTGGTGAGAGCATCAAGAGATAATAGTTGAATAACCATTTAATTTCTTGGTGATTGAGGTATAAAGGGTGAAACTGGCTTTTATCATTGATCCTATCCATCTGCTTGACCCGTGTCATGATACCAGTGTTGCCTTAATTGAAGCAGCGCAAATCCTGGGACACGAAGTCTGGGTGACTCAAGCAAATTTGCTGAGTGTGGTGGAGGGCAAAGCTTGGGCTTTTCTACAGCGAGTTGAAGTTGTACCAGTGCAGTTGGTGGAGAGACGCTGGGTAGCGGTGAATCCTTGGTATAAGTTGAGTGATTCTTCCTTAACTTCTTTAGAAACAATGGACGCCGTATTTATGCGGACAGATCCACCGGTCAATGATTCCTACCTCTATGCCACCTATATTCTCGATTACATTGACCAAAATAAAACCCTGGTAATTAACAGTCCGAGCGGCATCCGAGGAGCAAATGAAAAAATGTATGCCCTCCAGTTTACCAAGGCGATTCCAGAAACCATTGTCAGTGCTGATAAGGAGTTTATCCGGCAATTTGTTGAAGCAAAGGGGGCTGCGGTTCTCAAACCACTAGGTAACAAAGCTGGGGAAGGAATTTTATTTTTGCAATCAGGCGATCGCAATTTTAACTCCATTGTCGAACTCAGTACCCTCCAAGGCCGAGTGCCAGTAATGGTACAAACCTATTTACCAGAGGCAAAAGAGGGAGATAAGCGAATTATCCTGCTCAATGGCGAACCGATTGGTGCGCTCAATCGCCTCTCTAGTGGAACTGATTTTCGTAATAATATGGCAACTGGTGGCACAGTTGCTCAAACTGAAATTACCCCAAGAGAGTATGAAATCTGTACCCAATTAGCCGAACGCTTACGCCAAGACGGCTTAATCTTTGTGGGTATTGACATTATCGGTGGCTACCTGACTGAAGTTAACGTCACCAGTCCCACCGGAATTCGTGAGATTGACCGACTAGATGGCACTCTCCTTGGTCATCAGGTAATTCAATGGATTGAACAGACTTCCTTTGGACACTTGCGTGAGTAAGTTCTCTAAGCAACTTGCCTTGAGTAAGTATATTACTTATACCGGATATTAAGTTTAATGGAACGCGATGGGTAGATGTATCAATGTCTACGACTGGCTACGCCTACGCATTCCTATTTGGGCAGGTCTTCCTGGTTTTTTGTTCCAGAAGCATAGCTGATTATGTGAGTCAGCAGACTCCTGCCCAAGTTCATTCTATAAAGTAGCGTTGACAAGTTTTTTACCAATTGGCAAAATTGGGGATGGCAAAAGATTGCTTACCCCTGCCCTTGGTAAAACCCTGGTGGAAGTAGCAGATTTTATACAGCGTTCAGCCTGACCTGAGACTGCTCAGTTAATCTAAAATCTCAAATCAAAAATCTTTTAATTCCTTGGTGTACGTCGGTTTCTCAGAAAATCAGGTATATCCAATCCAGGTTTTTCTTTTGGTTCTGGAATTGGAGTTGGAGTTGGAGTTGAGGTTGGAGTTGAGGTTGGGGGATTAACTGCGGGTTGCTGGGTTGTTGTTCGCTTCGAGGCATTCGGTGCTACTCGAACGTTAGCCACACTTTGTTGTACCGCAGCTTGCACTTCACCTGTAAACCCAGTGGCAATTACAGTAATTCTCACCTCACCTTGAAGTCTGTCATCAATTACGGCCCCAAAAATAATATTAGCGTTGGGATCAACTACTTCATAGATTGCTTCTGCGGCAGCATTCACTTCATGCAAGGTGAGGTCAGTACCACCAGTAATATTAAATACAACCCCTCTTGCGCCTTCAATAGAACATTCTAGTAACGGTGAAGAAATAGCTGCGATCGCAGCTTCTCTAGCCCTAGATTTTCCAGAGCTAACGCCAATTCCCATCAATGCCGATCCCGCATCTGCCATCACAGCCCGAACATCAGCAAAGTCAACATTTACCAAACCGGGGATCGTGATGATATCAGAAATACCTTGCACCCCTTGACGCAGCACATCATCTGCATAGCGAAAAGCTTCTTGTACAGGTGTTTGTTCAGGGATCACTTCCAGCAGTTTGTTGTTGGGGATAATGATCAGTGTATCTACTCTACTTTTTAGTCCTTCAATACCTTGTTCCGCTTGGCTGGTGCGGCGGCGTCCCTCAAAGACAAATGGACGTGTGACAACACCAACAGTAAGAGCGCCCATTTCTTTAGCTACTTCTGCCACGATTGGGGCTGCACCCGTCCCAGTACCACCACCCATACCAGCAGTAATAAATACTAAGTCTGCACCCTCCAAAGCTGTAGCAATTTCGTCCCGTGATTCCTCCGCTGCCTTTTGACCGATTGCAGGATTACCGCCTGCTCCTAAACCCCGTGTTAGCTTCTGTCCAATTTGCAATCGACTTGGAGCGCCTGCCAGAGTTAAAGCTTGGGCATCAGTGTTAATTGACCAAAACTCTACCCCAGAAACATCAGACTCGATCATGCGGTTAACAGCATTGCCACCACCACCACCGACACCAATCACTTTGATGTTGGCCACCCGACCAGGAACAATCTCGCCTATTCGGCTATTTTCCGCAGAAATCTTCTTATTATCGTGATTTTGTCCGAAGTTCAGCCCAGAGTTATTAAAGGGATTGGTCGAGTTAACTGCCAGAGAGAACCCCGGCTGTCCCGTAGATTGGGAATTTTTATAGTTAAGTCCTTGGTTATTATCAAGTGTCATTGGATTTGTGAAAGGGTAGATAAACGACTTTTTCAGGTGTTATTCACCTAAGAGTCAACTTTAGTTTGACACTGCCACAATACTATGGCACTGTTCTTTATTATTTTCACTACTGCCAAGCCTAACAGAATTGGTAGTGCGAAAATTTGCTATGGGATAAGCTTTTAGGGCAGCCGATCGCACAGCCAATTCTAGAGAAGTATACCTATATTTATCTAAAAGTGACCTGTATAACTTCAACCAGACATTAATCTCTTCATTATTCTCAGGGGAGGGCATAACTTGTAAAGACACACTACAGCGTATCTTCTCTGCCTCAATAATAATATTGTTAATAGGTTTCTCCATTGGGGATAATTGCAACTTTAGACACAAAATTTACCTTTTACTTACTTATCCTGAAGTTAAACTAAGCAAGAATTTACTTGTCAGACTATACCTGATTAATTTGTTGCCTGGGGGGTCTTAATGGACACTTTGTTGGAGCAATAGTCTATCCTACGAGAACCCTCACTAGTACAGTCAATAAATCAAGATTTCCTAAGAGGTTTCGTCACCTAATAAAAATTACGGTACAGAATAGTCTAAATTTATTGCCCAGAAGCAATGCTTACGCAATTTCGGGTGGCATTTTCTGTTACAGTTTGCAACCTCGGTAAACTGTCTTTTTAGAAGTTAATGCTGATTTTCGTCAGGGTTGTGGGAAAACTGAAAATAATAAATATATTTATCAGCATAAAGCTTCTTAATTTACTAAGAGCTATCAATACATTAAACACCCTAAATATTCTTAGGGATTTTAGGAGTTGATTTTTGATCTTTTTGGTTCATTTGTACTAAGGGAAATTCGGGATTTTTCAGATCAATATACTCTATTTGACCAGAATTGAATTTTGCTGTTAAATGCCGCATTTGGGCGAGTAGCTTGATTTGTTCAGATAACTGAGGGCCTGGAACGCCGAGATGCACATTTCCTAATTCTGTTTTCAAAATTAAATTCGTTGGATTTTGGCAATCAACTTCCATCACTTTCACAGGACTTTGGCTGACAGCTTCATGGAGTTGAGTCCAGTAGAGGTAGTATTGTTTTGGTGAACCAATTACTCTGAGATTTGGTAATTTCCTAGTGGGATTCAGTGATGTGTATTTTTCTAAGGGTATCCAGGCCCCACTTGCATCTAGTAAGCCAATAGTTACTTTTTTGTTGTCACGTGTTTGAGTTACTGCTACAGGTACTCGTTCTTGAATTTCGATGAATAATCCAGGAGGAAAGAGGCGGCGTCTCACGATAGCTTGGGCAATAGTTGGTTGTTTCTTCAGAGAGTTAGCGATCGCTGATGGTTCAATCCGCCACAAAGACTGGGGGTAAGATAACACCAACAGTGACTGAGTTGTTTCATCCGACAGTAATTTATTGCCTGATTTCATCACTATTTGCTTGGGAGCTTTTAGCATCCACACTGGTTGGACTGCCATCCACAGTAATCCACCCGCCAAACCAGTAATAGCAAAGGTTCGCCAAATAGCCTGAATAATTTTCATCTGCCGCTGCCGACGTAATTTTTTACGACGCTGGGCTATATCTGTGCGGGAAACTGATATTATGCCAGCCATTCAAACCCCTTTTTGATTGCAATCTAAATTCCTTGACGCACTTATATCATTATTAATTTCAGTAAACACTGTTGGCATCTGTTAGCCGCTCTCCTCAAGACTTTTTTTATTTTTAGTAACACTTTACAGTAACAACACAAAGATTATGGCGCTAGTCACCATTCCTATTAAAGTTTCCGGTGTCCATTTTTAACTGACTGTAGTCTTTTTGACAAGTTATTTTTGAATATTTTTCCCTAAAGATTACAAAATATTAATTTAGATGTTTAGGATTTTGTTTTCTTGACAAATAGAATGTGAAATGATAGCTAAGTATTCCTGAATCTCTGTATAGCTTGCTATAATTCATACCAGTCCTCCTCATAAGCTATACAAATTGAGAACCATGCAATCTAGTAACTTTTTTTACTGATTCACTCAGCCCTAACGGTTTGTGGCAGTTCAAACTAAAGCTAGAGATTGTCAAAACCTCAATAGCAGGTGTAAAAAGGACAGATATGCTTAAGGTTATTAGGGTCAATTAAATCTCTACCATACTACGACAGCTACTGACAGTAGTCCTGCATCAAGTGCTGTCCCTTGCAAGACACTACCAACTTGCAAGTTAATCGTATGTCTACATCCCGGATAGAGATTACTTGTATAAAAAATACGAATTAAACTGCATCTACACACACGTCTACATACACCTCTACATACATGAAAACGACATTAAATTTGTCACGTTTTTATAAAGCATGTAACCCAAGCTACACGCTAAATACAAGTAACGTGCTAGATCGTCAGTATTACATAGATTTTGCTGATGTCCGTGGTTGCAAGATTGTCGAAGAATTGCAACGGACTATCATTCGAATTTCTCCTGATGAGCCAACTTGTCAGTTATTTACGGGTCATATTGGCTGCGGTAAGTCAACGGAATTGCAGCGCCTCAAGTCAGAACTAGAAGTGGCGGGATTTCACGTGGTTTATTTTGAATCTAGTCAAGACTTAGACATGGCGGATATTGATGTTAGCGATATTCTGCTGAGTGTAGCCCGTCAAGTCAGTGCCAGTTTAGAAGGGATTAACATCAAACTCAAACCTGGTTACTTCACCAATTTGTTTAAAGAAGTAGGCGATTTTTTGCAAAGCCCCATAGAGCTTTCTGGACAAGCAGAGTTGTCCTTGGGTATTGCCAAAATTACTGCCAAAACCAAAGATAGCACCCAGATGCGGAATCAACTGAGGCAATATCTGGAACCACGTACCAATAGTATTTTGCAGGCGATTAACGAAGAAATTTTAGAAAAAGCTGTTGAACAGCTAAAGCTACGGGGTCAAAAAGGACTGGTAGTGATTGTAGATAATTTGGATCGAGTAGATATGCGTCCTTTAGCATCGGGGCGATCGCAACCAGAATATCTCTTCATTGACCGAGGCGAACAGTTACGCCGACTCAAATGCCACCTAGTTTACACAATTCCTCTAACATTAATTTTCTCCAATGAGTACGAGACACTAAAAAATCGCCTGGGGGGAGGGATTGCACCAAAAGTACTGCCAATGGTATTGGTGCGGCAAAGAGATGGCAGTGACTACGAACCAGGGATGTCACTAGTGCGCCAGTTAGTTCTAGCAAGAGCTTTTCCAGAAGTTCCTTTGAATAGCAGGCTTTCATTAATTACAGAATTATTCGATCACCCTCAAACCTTAGATCGTCTATGTCGCGTTAGCGGTGGTCACATTCGTAACTTATTGGGTTTACTTTATAGCTGCCTACAACGACAAGATCCGCCTTTTTCTAGGGACTGCTTAGAAGCCGTAATTAAGGACTACCGCGACGATCTGCTATTAGCTATTGATGAATCCCAGTGGGAATTATTGTTTGAAGTGGTGCAGCAGCAAAGAGTTAAAGGTGAGTCTGACTATCAAAGCTTACTAAGAAGCATGTATCTGTTTGAATATCGCGATCCTCTAGGACGCTGGTTTGGTATTAGTCCAGCCTTGGCAGAAACAGAAAAAGTTTTAGCTTGGCAACATAATAAGTAACACTGCTGGGTAAGTCATTTGTCATTAGTCATTTGTCCTTTGTCATTTGTCATTGGACTAATAACTAATGACCAATGCCCCATTCTCAATGCCCTATTACCAATGCCCAATGCCCAATAAGCAATGACTAATGATAAGCAGCTACACGTTTACACCAAAGACAATCAGCATACTTTGCAAAGACTGATTAGAGCGATCGCGCTTTCTGAAGGTCAATTTGCTCTGATTTTAGTTCGATGTAACTATGGGCGATTACGTGAGCAAATGTTAGAGAATATTCGCTCTATCACCAAAGACATCAATATCAGAGAAATCGTTCTCAATCCATCAACTACTTCTTTACACACCACAATAGTCTCAGAACTATCTTTAGATAATCCTGCCGTCCTGACAGACTCTTTGCCATCTGCTGTGATGGTTTTTGGTATTGAGTCAATTATCGACCTGGAAAACTTACTTACAGGCATCAACCAAGCACGAGATATCTATGCTGCAACTTTTCCATTTCCAGTAGTGTTGTGGCTACAAGATGAAGTGGCATCATTGCTTTCAAGATTAGCGCCTGATTTCAAAAGCTGGGCTGCAACCACGATTAAATTTGAAATGGCCAAAGCAGATTTAATTGCTTTGATCCACCAAGAGGCAGAATCTTTATTTGCCAAAGTTTTAGAAGCAGGTGCCGAAACATTTTTATCTAATGCCTTCCTAGATTTAGATCCTAAGTCTCAACACCGCCATGAAATAGAATCAGCCCGTAATGATTTGCTGCGCCTGTATGGCGTTCAATTAACACCAGGATTAGAAGCTAGTTTAGAGTTTGTCTTGGGGCGAGATAAATACGCCAACGATCAAATTAATGGTGCTTTAGCCAATTATCAAAGAAGTTTAGCATTATGGCAGCAAGAAACAAAGAGAGTAGCGGAGTGGGAGAGTCATTGTTCTTTCTCCCTCTCATGTCCTCACCCTACTCCTACCTCGTCTTTACTCAAGCAAGCAATAGTACTATTTCATCTGGGGCTTTGCTATCACCGAATGGCAGACTTATACCAGAATACTAACAGCTATTGCGAACATGCTCTCTTGTGGTTTAAACAATGCTTGGAGCTATTGAATGAGGTACAAAGAGAAGACTTAGTTGCTAAATTCATTTTGCCTGCTTGTGAAATGCTGCAACGTTTACAAGCCTGGGATGATTTAAAAGAATTAGCTCAAAAGTCATTACATCTACATAAAACTTATGGAACTCCTGCACAAATTGCTCAAAATTATGGCTTTTTGGCAAATGTAGCGGCTTCTGAGTCTAATTGGGTATTAGCTCATGAATTAGCAAATACAGCACTTTCTATCGCCGAAGAAGCAACAGAAGTTTATCTGCGAGATGCTTTGCGAACACGCCGACAAGAAAGTTGGTATCTTCTCTTGCTAGCACGTACACAACGGCATCTGGGTGAGTGGGAGGAGGCTATCAATAACCTGGAATGGGCGAGGGTAGTTTGTGAGCTACAACATCAGCCATCACTTTACCTAGAGATTTTAGAGGAACTGCGATCGCTTTATTTTTTTGAGCGCCATGACTATACAGAAGCCTTTAAGCTGAAGCAAGAAAAAATTCAAATAGAACACCAGTATGGCTTTCGTGCCTTCATCGGCGCAAGTCAGTTGCAGCCGCAACGCCCTAGAATTAACCCAGTACTGGAACCTCATAAAATTCCGTTTATTCCTGAAGAAATTGCTCAAGAAATATCTGCTTCTGGACGCCAACAAGATGTCAATCGCTTAATTGAAAGAATTACTCGCGCTGACTACAAACTTACAGTAATTTATGGGCCATCAGGTGTAGGTAAAAGTTCGATTCTCAAAGCTGGTTTAGTCCCAGCACTTAAGGGAAAAGTTATCGGTGAACGAATTCCTATACCTATTGTTTTGTCTGTTTATACTGATTGGATGACAATCTTGATCAGCAGTATTAATCAAGCACTGGCATATACAGGAATATCGCTTAATCTTGACTCTACACCAACTATACTGCTAGAAAAAATCCGGTTAGCATCTGAACGCAATTATACAATAATACTCATACTAGACCAATTTGAAGAATTTTTCTTTGTTAGTAATCCTCCCACACAAAGAATAGAATTTTATAAATTTTTTAGTGAATGTTTAAATATTTCTTATGTAAAAATTATTCTTTCTTTGCGAGAAGATTATTTACATCATTTGTTAGAATTTGAACGTTTGAGCCAAAACAATAGCACTGGATTATATGATTTAGGCGTAATTAATAAAAATATTCTCGATAAAGATATTCGCTACTATTTAGGAAAATTCTCTAGCCAAGATGCAAAAGCTATCATTCATAGTCTTACTCAACGTTCACATTATGAACTGAGTAATGAATTAATTAACCGATTAGTGCAGGATTTAACAGGGGAAATAGATGAAGTAAATCCAATTGAATTACAAATAGTTGGCGCTCAACTACAAATAGAAAACATTACCACACTTCCAGAATATAAACTTTGCGGTGGCTCGGCAAAATTGGTAGAACGCTGGCTTGGGGAAGTTATCAAAGACTGTGGTCAAGAAAATGAAGAGTTAAGTTGGAAATTATTATTTGAGTTAACTGATGAAAAGGGAACACGACCTTTAAAAGGTAAAGCTGATTTAGCGGCGGCATTAGTTAATAATCATGATATCGATACGATATTAAATTTTGACAAAATTGGGGAATTGATTTTAGAAATATTGGTAGGTTCAGGGTTGGTATTGCGAGTCAGAGAAGAGTTAGGCGATCGCTACCAGTTGGTTCATGATTATTTAGTTGAACCAATTCGCCAAAAGAACAACTATGGTATGCTCGCCGAATTAGAAAAAATCAAACTTGAAAAAACTAGAGCTGAAGTAGCTCAAAAACTTAGTCAAAAGCAACTTAATTTGGTATTGCAACGGCGACTGCGGGAGGCACGGATAGCAGGTGCAATCCTGGCAATTATGGGGGGAACAATAGCAGCATTATGGTGGCAAGCCGACTTACAGAAAAGAGCAGCAGTCCGCCAAACTCTACGAGCTGAACGCAGTGAAACCAACTTGCAAATTAGTGCGATCACTGCTGCTAGTGAAGCTCTGTTTGCCTCTAATAAAGAATTTGATGCCCTATTAGAAAGTTTGCGGGCTTGGAGAGCACTTAAACAGGCTGATGGAGTGCAACCAGATACCCGAATGCGGGTGGTAACAGCCCTGCAACAGGCAGTTTATGGAGTAACGGAGGTTAACCGCCTGGAAGGGCACACTGATATTGTCTGGGGAGTAACTTTCAGCCCGAATGGTCAGTTGCTAGCATCAGGTAGCCGAGATCATACGGTGAAACTTTGGCGTCCTGACGGTACCTTACTTCAAACCCTCAAAGATCACACTGATGCTGTCACCTGTGTAAGTTTTAGCCCTAATGGTCAAACCCTAGCCTCCGCCAGCCTCGACAAAACAGTGCAAATCTGGCACAAAAACCCGGTTACAGGTGAATTTGACCCCAAACCATATAAAACTCTGAAAGGACATGGAGATTGGGTTTATAGCGTTAATTTCAGTCCTGATGGCGAATTGTTAGCTACTGGCAGTAAGGATAAAACTGTAAAACTCTGGCGTAAAGACGGTAGCTTAGTAAAAATACTGAGGGGACATCGAGGGTGGGTTAACTGGGTCAACTTCAGTCCCGATGGTCAATTTATCGCCTCGGCCAGCGACGACAAGACAGTTAAAATCTGGCGACGGGACGGTAGCCTCGTTAAAACTTTGCAGGGACACCAGCAGGGTGTGGTTGTAGCTGTTTTCAGCCCAGACGGTAAATTTTTGGCATCAACAGGTCGAGACAAAACAGTAAAACTTTGGCGGCGGGAAAGTAACAGCACTAAAAACGGTTTTGAATATCGTCCTTACAAAAATTTACGTCAGCATAGTAGTACAGTGTGGAGTTTGAGCTTTAGTTCCGATAGTAAAAAGTTAGCTTCCGTAGGTGAAGATAATACTATAAACCTCTGGAGTACCACTGGTATCTTACTCAAAACCTTTAAAGGACACAGCGATGCCGTTGTCAGCATCGCTTTCAGTCCAAATAAAAAATTGCTGGCTTCAGGAAGTTTTGACAAAAGCGTGAAACTATGGAGTTTAGATGCCCCAACACCGTCTATTCTTAAAGGACATCAGGATCGAGTTTTGAGTGTTACTTGGAGTCCCAACGGTCAGATGCTAGCTTCTGGTAGTAGCGATCGCACTGTCAAACTTTGGCAACGATACACCAGTCATGGCGAAATCAAAACCCGACTTTACAAAACTTTGGTGGGGCATACAAATAAAGTTCCTAGTGTCAGCTTTGATCCCAAAGGTAAAATGCTGGCTTCAGGAAGTTTTGACAAAAGCGTTAAACTTTGGCGGCTTGACGGTACTTTAATCATGACTCTTCACGGACATACTGATAGTGTGATGAGCGTAAATTTCAGCCCTGATGGTCAAACACTAGCATCAGCTAGCAAAGATAAAACTGTGAAACTTTGGAACCGTGAGGGGAAGTTGCTCAAAACCTTAGTAGGGCATCAGGGTTGGGTAAATAGCGTGAATTTCAGCCCTGATAGTCAGATTTTAGCCTCTGCCAGTGATGACCAAACTGTGAAACTTTGGCAGCAGGATGGTGCTTTGCTCAAAACTTTCTCGCCCCATGATAGTTGGGTATTGGGTATCAGCTTTAGTCCCACTGACGAGTTACTGGCTTCTGCTAGCTGGGATAACACCGTGAAACTATGGCGACGGGATGGGACGTTGTTAAAAACCTTATTAAAAGGGTATAGCGATAGCGTTAATGCCGTGACTTTCAGTCCCAATGGTGAATTGCTTGCAGCTGCCAGTTGGGATAGTACAGTGAAACTTTGGAGCCGTGATGGCAAATTAATTAAAAGTCTTAATGGGCATCGCGCTCCGGTGTTAAGCGTCAGTTTTAGTCCAGATGGTCAAACATTAGCATCAGCTAGTGATGACAACACGATAATTCTGTGGAATTTACACCTTGATGATCTGCTTGTTCGTAGTTGCAACTGGGTGGGTGATTACCTCAAGCACAACCGCAATCTTGAGGAGCGCGATCGCTTTCTTTGTGATGGCATAACCCTTACAAACCCTTTTTAATTACGAATTACGAATTACGAATTAGGTTGAAGCCTCAATGGGCAACCGCTCTTGGTTTAGCGGTTGATGAGGCGATCAGAGTTGTTAATTCAGAGTTAGAAATTTATTTCGAGATAATCAGCCAAAGGAGCGATCGCTCTCCAGAACTTCATGGTTATTTTCTTCGGGAGCCTCTTGTGGCAAATTCGCTAAAAATGCTTGTAGTCTCATGCGCTCAATGTAAGGCCAGCCTCCCTCAGACTCAATATCTTTTAGCAGCGAGTAGAGTTGGCGACGATTAACAGGCAAACTCTCTTGAAAAACCCCATCCCGGATCTCTCGGTGTAACTGTTCCAATTGGCGCAGCAAAGCTAAAAGAGCTACAGTATCGCCTTGACAACCCTGGACTGCATCATATACCACAGTTGCGATCGCTTGCACTTTACAGGACAACTCCCCTGATTCAATATTTTTGTTATCGTTCATGCCACCCTTTCCGTATAAATGAGGTCAACTCAAATTTACCGGAGATTTTTAATTTTCCCTAGTTTGTTCCCTGTCCCCTGTCCCCTCACTTGCCCTAGTCAGGGTTGAATATAACTAGATTTGTATCTTTATCAAAAGTAATTGCGATCGCTCCTAAAAGAACGTAATAACCTTTAGCATAGCCTCCACAGCAGCTAGATGCGATCGGTACGAGACTTTCTTGGATTTTGAGTACTTTGATTTTGAGTTAAAAAAAATCGTATGATCTGGCTGATTTACCCATCAAACAATGGGCTGTATGTAGTGGCGTCACATACATGATACAAAAAGACTTGGGCGACGCCGCTTTTGCCATAAGCAAAAGCAAAGTGCGAAACAGACACCCCTCTTCGCACTCTTCGAGGCAAGCATTTATGCTTCTCTGTGTGAGGCTTACTCATCCACCCGCCCAACTCTAACAAATGCCCCAACAGTAAAACTGCTGGTTTTTTGCTCCCCTAGTGACACACATCCAAAATGGATGCAGTGTGCTACTAAGTCTGGGGTTTACATCCCAAGCTCAAGAGAGCGACACGTTTAACTACGTTTAGCAGAGAAAAGTTTGAGCAGCGGCTGACAACCTAAACACCCGAACACTTGCTTAAAATCTGGAAATCAGAGCAAAGCCGTGTCCGATCAAAGGTAGCTTTTCGCAGAGTAGCGGCTTCTCATCAGAGATCAAAGCTTCGATGCAGTTTTACAACTTAGATATTAATTTTTGAGATTGAGGTTGACCATGAGGTATCGCGCTTTAATTGTTGCATTCTTGGCTTTGTGCCTGGGTCTAATAACTGCTTGTAGTGATGCACCTACTAGTAGTAGTGGTAGAGATGTACTTACTTACGATCAAATTCGCGGCACTGGCTTGGCTAATAAATGCCCCCAACTAGCAGAAACAAGCCGTGGTTCCATTCCCATTGATTCTAGCCAGTCTTATGCCATCAAAGAACTTTGCTTAGAGCCAACTAGCTTCTTCATCAAAGAAGAACCTGCTAATAAACGGCAAGAAGCAGAATTTGTTGCTGGCAAATTATTGACCAGATATACTTCCACCATTGACCAGGTGCAAGGTGATCTAAAAATCAACTCAGATAATAGCTTGACCTTTACGGAAACTGATGGTCTTGATTTCCAAGCCATCACTGTGCAGCTTCCTGGTGGTGAGCGAGTACCTTTTCTCTTCACCATCAAAGACTTGGTTGCTCAAAGCCAACCCAGTTTGACCAGTATTAACACCTCTACGGACTTTGAAGGCACCTTCAAAGTTCCTTCTTATCGTGGTGCTGCTTTCCTAGATCCTAAAGGTCGTGGTGTCGTTAGTGGCTACGATAATGCCGTAGCACTCCCCGCTCAAGCAGATGATGAAGAACTTACCCGCACTAACGTCAAGCGTGCTGAAAATCTCAACGGCAAGATTTCTCTGCAAATCGCTAAAATAGACAGTTCTAGCGGTGAAATTGCTGGTACTTTCGAGAGCGAACAGCCATCTGATACAGATTTAGGTGCTGGCGAACCTAAAGAAGTTAAGATTCGCGGTCTATTTTATGGACGGGTTGAACCTACTCGTGGCTAAATCTTTGGAAGTAAGGCAAATAACTGGCACTCAGAATGACAATTCTGTAAGTATCAGACTTGATCACAAAAGTTAACTTATCTACCCTCTTTTTTCAAGAGGGTAGATAGGTTTTTTACAAAGATTGGGAAAAGTTAAAGCCGAGCAAAATTGTGGGCGCAATAACTCTGGCAATTGGGAAAATTTTGATCTCTCAATTTTGTGAGTCACTTGATTCATCGCTTTAACCTTTTCCCTTTCATTAAAAGACTATAGACTTAAGTACAAAAAAGGGCGAGATGCCCTTTTTTTATTGGCTTGCGTAAATATACATACCATTATTTTAAATTATTTAGTAATTTTTAATTATTGGATAAATCCCTGTTGAATAGACACGTAATTTTACTGTAAATATAACTTTTTATATTCCAACAAAAACCTGGCTACTGTTGTTTTATTTCTATAAATTAACTTCATCATTAATTAATTGAAGTTAAGTACAATCTCGGTTTGATATTTAGTGATTAATTTTATATTTTATTCCTATGTAGTTCTAAAAAAACCTACAGATCATACAAAGATAAATAACCAACTAAATACCGATTTCGCCCATTTAATTTTTGCTCTATTGTCAAGCAACCTATGGAATTTGGATATAGAATTTGTTATCTGCCATAGTATTTGCTCGGAAATATAGCGCGATATTATCTTTGATATCGTGCGATCGCAGCTTAATTTAAAAGCGAATAATTAATTCTTTATTTGCTCAATAAAACCGGTGCTATGCCTACCACAGTCACCACTGAACTAAAACACGAAATTTGGCAGTTGTTGCGAGAATATCAGCAATCTCCGTCAGAAAATATCCGCAATCAACTGGTAAAACTCAATTTTGGACTTGTGAGAAAAGAAGCTCACTACTGGACAAATCAATGTCATGAAACCTACGATGATTTGCTCCAGGTTGGATGTTTGGGTTTAATCAGAGCTATTGAAAGATTTGAACTTTCCAAGGGACATGCCTTCAGTTCCTATGCTCTTCCTTATATTCGGGGTGAAATTCAACACTATCTCCGAGATAAAGGCGTCACCGTGCGAATTCCTCGGAGATGGTTAGCACTCCAACAGCAAGCAATAGGAATATCACGTTCTTGGCGTGAAAAACATAATCGCCAACCAACCGACTCGGAATTAGCAGCAGCACTAGAAATTTCTCCAAACGAATGGCAAGAAATTAAACTAGCATGGGTCAATCGCGCTCCCTTGAGTCTCGATGTGCCAATCCAAGATGGAGAAGAAGGTTCTACCTGCTTAGGAGAATTGGTTCCAGATCCTCACTATCGTAGCTTTCAACTGGCACAAGAAGACCAACTTCGCTTACAACAAGCGTTAGTTCAGCTAGAAAAACGTACCCGCGATGTGTTGGAATGTGTGTTTTTGCAAGATTTAACCCAAAAACAAGTTGCAGAACATCTGGGTATCAGTGTAGTTACAGTTTCCCGTAGAGTCAAGAAGGGCCTGGATTTGATGAAAGAGCTTATGGGTGTGGCAGAGGACTAACTGCAAACAAATACCAACCCGCAGTTATGCTGGGTAGGCAGTGCTAAAAATAACCCTTGAAATGTAAAAAATTAGGTTATAAAGGGAACATACTTTGCCTTTAATACACATTTCAGGCATTTTGATTTCCATTTTTCAATTTTCCAATGGCTTTTGAGAACAGCTCATGGGCAGAACTTCAAAAATTACAATTGCAGCTATTTTAACTTTGGCGATCGCTGGATGTGCTTCTGAAGATACACAACAAGCAATCAATCCTGTGCCAATTCCCAAAATAGCCACAAAGTCGCCACCAGCGGCTCAATCCTTTAAGAATCCAGTGATACCTGCCAAACAGGTTTCACAAGTTAATCCTGCGTCTGCTAACTTGATTCAATCCACTAATGCTACACAACGGGCACGAGAACTTGTGGTATCAAAAGATCGAAGTGACCCCTTTACACAACTTTTCGGGCAGATGGTTCCCGGAATACCTCAAACGTCTAGAAGACCTCTTCCCGTGTTGCCTAAGTTACCTACTGCATCACTAGCAGTACGAAAACTTCCAACACGAAAACTTCCAACACGTACCATAGCTTTAAATCCAAAGAAAAATAACGTTTCTTCTGTAGCAAGAAAAGTCAATCCTACCTTGACTTCAGTCTTACCCAAGGTTTTGCCTCAAGTTGTCCCCAACCCTACTTTAGCCTCTGTATTGCCACCACCAGTACAACCTGAATTAGCAAGGGCAGTGGTTGTGACTGGTGTAGTTCTAATTAGTAAGGAACCACAGGCAATTATCAAAGTACCCGATGAGCCGACAAGTCGCTACGTACAAGCGGGACAGCGATTGGCAAATGGCGTACTGATTAAACGTATTGAAATGAATCAGGGCTACAACCCTATCGTGATTTTGGAACAATTTGGTATTGAAGTTGCCAAAATGGTAGGGGAAGGGGCTGTCACCTCAACGCCGTCAGCGGCATCTGCTACCGGCAATCCTATTTCAGTGACAACGCCTCCCCAAAATTCTTTTAATGTGGGAGCTTCATAAAGATGGAGAGTAAGGAAAAAATTGAATTCGCTAGTTTGCCTTTAGCTGTTTATAGAGAAATAGCAGCGCATTTACATCAAGTCGAAGGGGTGGAAGTGGATTTAATTTCCCAGTCATCCCAGCAGTTTGATTACAATCAAAGTCAAATTGCTGGTTTGAGCCTCTCGTGGACAGCAAACTCTGGTTCAGAAAGTCGGCAACGAGTTAACCAGATTTTGGCTTACTATCAAAATCGCTATATGAACCCTACTTGATTTTTTGATTTGTGAGAATTGCAACCCGCAGAACCCCGACTTCTTTAAGAAGTCGGGGTTCTTGTTGTTCACGAATGATTAAGTAGGGCAATATTGTCTGAAGTTCGTTTTCATCCCCGAAAGGCAACTAAACGCCTTTCTCTCTTTCTCATAACTGGAGTTTAGACTAAAAGCGATATGAGAGAACGCAAACCAAATGGAATTAGA
>NZ_JBDNJQ010000473.1:0-272 GCF_051172895.1 Nostoc sp. CALU 1950
AAAGCCTTGGAGTTCTATCAGCAAGCTTTAGCCATTCGTCAAAAAATCGGCGATCCCTCTGGCGTTGGTACTATTCTCAGCAACATTGGCAGAATTTACGACAGTCTGGGACAGTACCCCAAAGCCTTGGACTTCTATCAGCAAGCTTTAGCCATTCAAAAACAAATTGGCGATTGCTCTGGCGTTGGCAATACCCTCAACAACATTGGCTTTATTTACAAGAGTCTGGGACAGTACCCCAAAGCCTTGGAGTTCTATCAGCAAGCTTTAGC
>NZ_JBDNJQ010000474.1:0-271 GCF_051172895.1 Nostoc sp. CALU 1950
TGCCCCTCTGCCCCTCTGCTCCATCAAACGCCTGAAGCTTGTGAGAAATACGGGTAGGGAGTAGGGAGTAGGGAATAGGGAATTTTAATATGCACCACTTCCCACTCCCCTTTCATCCCTTTTTTTCAATCAACAAATAAGTTGTCATTTTCCCTTTGCCTTGCTAACTTTTGCTTTAAAAAAAGCCTGTCGGTAACATCTTCAACGAAGACTATTGATTAAACTCAACGAGGTTGTCACCAACCCCGTTGCTCTTCAAAACCGTGCATGA
>NZ_JBDNJQ010000475.1:0-269 GCF_051172895.1 Nostoc sp. CALU 1950
GTTAGCTTCTGCTAGTGCTGACAAGACGATCAAAATCTGGGATGTCAGCAGTGGTCAACTCCCCACAATCCTTACTGGTCATAGCAGTGGGGTCATGAGCGTTGCCTACAGCCCCGATGAACAACAGTTAGCTTCTGCTAGTGCTGACAAGACGATCAAAATCTGGGATGTCAGCAGTGGTAAACTCCTCAAATCCCTTACTGGTCATAGCAGTGAGGTCAATAGTATCACCTACAGCCCCAATGGACAACAGTTAGCTTCTGCTAGTG
>NZ_JBDNJQ010000476.1:0-267 GCF_051172895.1 Nostoc sp. CALU 1950
TAATAGAAATTGACCCTGGTAACCAAACGGCGATTGAAGGGTTGATAGCACTTATGCGTAACCCACAGGAATATGATAGTACGCGTAGGCGGGCGACAGAAAGCTTAGAGAAAATCGGCGTTGGCAACCAAACGGCGCTTGAAGGGTTGATAGCACTTATCCATGACCCACAGGTTGATAGTGATATTCGTAGACAGGCAGTAAAAAGCTTAGGCAAAATCGCCGTTGGCAACCAAACTGCAATTGACGCTTTGATCTTACTTATCC
>NZ_JBDNJQ010000478.1:0-266 GCF_051172895.1 Nostoc sp. CALU 1950
TGGGCTTCTGTCTCGTCGTTGAGAATTCCTGCCATATCAGTTACCCAACCACCATACTCTTTGCGGGGATTTGGAACTTCTTGTACGGTTACAGCCAAGCCAGAAATAGGAAAAAGCAAGAACACGCAGGAAAAGACACTGACCCAAAAAATACGTTTTGGCTTGAGTAGATTAAATTTTATTACTTTCACTTTCAGCCAAAATGGTTTGAAGCTTACTTTGATTGCCATCAGTTTCTATTGTGACTTTCTCTTGTAAGAATTGTG
>NZ_JBDNJQ010000479.1:0-265 GCF_051172895.1 Nostoc sp. CALU 1950
GTTTATCTCTCCTATGGTGTAATTCCATTTAAAAAAATATTTACAACATATAAATGGGCTGTAGCAGAAGTATACATCTGTATGCCTATACTCATAGATCATTATTCTTGAATAAATTCTGACTCTTGTTCTTTGTGGGATAAATTATTCTTTGGAGGTTTCTTAACCAGACGAATTTTCATCCACTGGAAGGAAACAAGGTTGAGTAACAGACCGATGATGAACAAAATCAGCATAAGCACAACCTGATACCAAGCGATCGGTT
>NZ_JBDNJQ010000054.1:0-46166 GCF_051172895.1 Nostoc sp. CALU 1950
CCGAGTTCTGAGGTCGAAGTTCCGAGTTCTGAGGTCGAAGTTCCGAGTTCTGAGGCTGAAGTTCCGAGTTCTGAAGTCGAAGTTCCGAGTTCAGAGGTCGAAGTTCCGAGTTCTGAGGTTGAAGTTCCGAGTTCTGAAGTCGAAATGCCGAGTTCTGAAGTCGAAGTGCCGAGTTCTGAGGTTGAAGTGCCGAGTTCTGACTCTCCCCAATCAGGAGAGACGCGATTCATCGCGTCTCTACAAACTTCCCATTTATCACTCCCTCCCAAAAGCCTCCCCAACTCTTCCACCCAGTTGGTGTAAACGCGCATTACCACCGGCAAATAATCTTGAGTACCGATGGCTTTATTCTTTAAAGCTGGTATCAGTCCCGCATTCACCAGAGAACTTTTGCCTACACCCGATTGCCCATGAATTACTATCAACTTATAATCAGGGCGACCCATACGTTCAATTAAACGTTCTACATCCAATAGGCGACCAGATGCAGCAATTTCTGGGGCAATGTTCCCTTGGGGAGAGTTTGAGCGCAATGTCTCGACAAATGCCTGTTTTGTAGCTTCTAACCTACCCGCACCAATAAAAGCCCGCAAGCCAAATTGCTGTTCAATAGAACGCCGTTGCTGTTTAGTTTTGTATGCTTTGAGATATTCTTTCTGCTCAAAATAAAGCTGCCGTAAAAACCTGAGAATATCCAAATAAATCCTGACATCTTCTAGGGGATTACCCACATTGCTAGCAGTTTCTAAGCTGATAGTCGCCTCTTTAATTTGACCTAAATAGTATTGAGAACGACCTAAAATAAATTGATATAAGCTCAAGTCTTTTGATTTGAAACCTCTTTCGGAAATATCAGCTAAAACCCCTGATGTATTTGCTGATTCCAGCTTGGGATTCGCATAAAAAACCTTTAAGGCTTGCTTAACTAACTGATTTGCTTTTAACCAGTTTTTTTGAGCCAAAGCCACCTCAGCTAAAAAACCGTAATCCTTGGCTAATTCCTTTGGCTGGTTGTTACTTTGATGTACTACTAAAGCTTGTTCTGAGAGACTCTGCAACATTTCCCACTTTTGCAAGTCTCGCAAGATATCACCGAATTTAATTACTGAAGTAGCAATTAAATCTGGATTTTTCAATCGGCTAATAAAATTTATATACTCTTGGACATAATGCCAAGTTTCTTGCCAATCGGGATGATTGATATCTTGATGTTTAAAAGCTTTTAAATAATAACAAAAGCCAATCTCACTGAGGATTTTTGCCTGTCGTTCTAAATTATGACTTTGCTGCCAGAGCTTATCAGCTTTGTGATAATGCTCTAACGCCGAATCTTTTTGATTATTTATCTGTTTGATAAAACCTAACAAAGATTCTAAATTAGCTTTAATTTCTAAATTATAAATATCGGGCTTTTGGAGTAAATATCTTTGCGCCGCTTCTAGCTCATTTTCCAGTGTGAAATATACATCTACGCTAAATTTTAAGTTATTACTAAACCATTGATTAGCCGTTTCGATGACAAAATCTACTAATTCCTGTGTTGATATGACAAAATCTCTCGTAGTTGCCCAACTTTCCAAATCAGGTGCAAGCTGGATTAGTTGCTTGTAAATTTCATCGTCAATCCACAAGACTAAGGGAAAAGTAAAATTCTTGCGAAACTCTTCCCGCACCTGATTAGCAGAAGTTAACATCACAGACAAATTCTGCACTGATTCCAAACCCACAACCATCACACAGGCTGGCATTTCTGCGCCAAATTCTTCCTGAATCGCAGTATAAAGAGTCCTGTTAGATTGCTGCACCGCTAAGACACGAATTTCGACTTGACAAATTTCCCGCAATCTTGAGATTAAGCGATCGCGCAAGCTAGCATAATTACACCGTGCCAAAATCAGCTTAAACTGTCCCACAGAGGACTCAATCGCCCAAGCTAATTGTGTCAGAGTGCGTAGGCGTAGCCCGTCGTAGACATCGTTGTTTACATGGTTATCTTCTGGTGATTGCGAGTCTGTCATAACCACAAAATTAAACGTCCTGGCGTTTTAACTCTTGTATCAATACTTGAGTGCGCTTGCTGGCTTCTCTTGCTTGCTGTCTAAAATACTTAGCTTGTTGACGGTCACTTAAGCACACTTCAGATGCTTTTCTACTAAATTCAACAGCTTGTTTACTGAGTTCTTTAATACGAGTCTTTAACTCTTGGATTGTTTTCATATTTCCTCCTGTTCTGAAATTACAATCTCTAAATTTTCTATCTCTTCATAAAGTCTATCTGCTCTACTAGCTAGTAAACTAGCGTCCTCAAAATCGTTGTTTTCCACGGCTTTATCCGAGGCGGAGTACAATTCTTCTGTGATTTGGTGCAATTGTGCATAAGCTTTTAACAAAACATTTCTGGTTTCTGGTTTCATAATCTAACTATTTATCGGTTCCCTGCCTCCTCATTGCAACTCCCTCGCCTCTGCCAAAACCGGATTAACATCAAACCAAGACTCGCCACCATCCCGATATTCAAACACAAACCGACTGCGAATCAATTTTTGATATCCGTGGTCATCACTCACCTTTTTCCTTTCCTTGACGTGACGTAACAATTGCCACTCATCCTCAGAAATCGGCAATGTTATTTCATTCCGCCGAGAACGAATCACTTGCTCGAAGGTTTCACGAGTTAGGGGAAGAATCATCTCTTCCATAATCCACGTATTCAGCAGCCTTAACACATCCCGCACATGACCACCGCTCATTTTACATAAGCGTTCTAGGCTAGCAGCACTATCAAAAATTTCGGTAACTTTAGTTAAACGCTCCTCTGGTGTTAAGTCAGGAAAAGCTCTAGCTAGTACCATCTGCTGCATGAGTGCCATTCCCTGTGTATGAACACTGCCATCAGACCATTGTACAGGTACCATTGGTAACACCTTGGGATCTTCTGGGAAACGCTGGGTTAGCATTCCGTAATCATTGGAAAACTTCAAAGATAAGGGCATGGTGTAGATGAGATGACAATTCAGCTTCGTCAAAAACTCACCCTGATCGACAAATAAATATTCTTGCTGCGGACGACCCCAAGGTTTGGCACGATTATCTATGCGGTCAAGATTATCGACAATTACCACCAGACCATTTTTACCTTGCTGTTTGAGTTTAGCGATCGCAGGTTCCAATAATTCTTGATTAATCGCTTCTAACAGCTTAGTTTTTTGCGGTGCTAAATACTGATTGAGTTTTTCTCGCAGCGTTGGGTCATTTTTCATCTTCGCGGTGATTTCACCAATGCCCACAGACAGAGAAAACTTTTCTTTATCTGCGGATAAACCAACATCACCAAGCACCGGAAGCTTAACTTTTCCCGCCGTCACCTCGGAGTTTAAGACCTTCCAAGCACCTTGGAGCAACTCATTAAACTTATTGGGTTCCTCTAGGGTAATTTTATCCAGACTTTGACTCACCCGCCGAGCGATCGCTAGCAGCACATCAGCAATATCGACATCGGTCATTTCCAAATCGTCACTGGACTCAAAATAGACCACATGGAAACCTAACTTTTCCAGTTCTGCCTGTAACCGTAATAATTCTGTCGATTTCCCACAACCAATATGCCCAGTAAATAAAGTGCAAGTGGGTTCATTTGGCTTAAAAAAAGTAATTTTCTGCTTCAGCTTGCCCAGAATATCACCACCTCGGACTGAGGAAAAATCTATGTAATACTTGCCATCAGAGCTATTGTTGACAAACAGAGTTCTGCTGGGATCGCTAGCCTGATAAAATTCCCGTAAATCTATGGGCATAACCTGGTAGTGCAATTATCTCGTATTGTCTTAACACATCCTTGTGGAAAAGGATAAAGTTATTTACATCTTTGCATCTCAATATTTCGGAGAATTTTCGCATTTACTACCTCAAAGGCGATCAAATGACATCGCGAATTCTCTGCGTACCTCTGCGCTTCCCTCTGCGCGACGGCAGTCGCTACAACGGGGGGAACCCCCGCAACGCGTCTGCGTTTAAATTTCCCCCCTCAATTCCCCACGACCTTACCCAAAGCTGCAACTAATATTCAGCGATCTGCCAAAACCGAGACTATTTTTTGATACTATTTAAGACCGGACTCCTTAAATATTGATTGACGTATGAGCAAAGGTACCCTGTTTGATAAAGTTTGGGACTTACACACCGTTGGTACACTTCCCTCAGGGCTGACGCAACTATTTATCGGGCTTCACCTAATTCATGAAGTCACCAGTCCCCAGGCCTTTGCTATGTTACGCGAGAGGGGTCTAAAAGTACTGTTTCCACAGCGGACTGTCGCCACGGTCGATCATATTGTGCCGACAGAAAACCAGGCGCGTCCTTTTGCCGATACCTTGGCAGAGGAAATGATTCAGGCGCTCGAGAATAACTGTCAAGAAAATAACATAACTTTTTACAATATTGGCTCTGGTAGCCAGGGTATAGTTCACGTCATCGCTCCAGAACTTGGGCTAACCCAACCAGGAATGACGATCGCTTGTGGAGATAGCCACACTTCCAGTCATGGGGCATTTGGTGCGATCGCATTTGGTATCGGTACTAGCCAAGTCCGGGATGTTCTCGCTTCCCAAACCCTCGCCCTCTCGAAACTGAAAGTCCGCAAAATTGAAGTTAACGGCACTCTAAACCCTGGAGTTTACGCCAAAGATGTCATCCTGCATATCATCCGCACCCTTGGCGTGAAAGGTGGTGTGGGCTATGGCTACGAATTTGCAGGTACGACATTTGAGCAAATGAATATGGAAGAGAGGATGACTGTCTGCAACATGGCGATCGAAGGCGGTGCTAGATGCGGCTATGTCAATCCCGATCAAGTCACCTACGATTACCTCAAAGGCAGAGATTTTGCTCCCAAAGGTGCAGATTGGGATAAAGCTGTGGCTTGGTGGGATTCCATCAAGAGTGATGCTGATGCCCAATACGATGATGTGGTGGTATTCGACGCTGCGGAAATTTCTCCTACCGTCACCTGGGGGATTACTCCCGGTCAAGGTATCGGCGTCAACCAGTCAGTACCTCAGCCAGAAGAACTGCTAGAAGAAGACCGATTTATTGCTGAAGAAGCTTACCGCTACATGGATTTATATCCTGGTCAACCGATCAAGGGCACTAAAATAGATGTCTGCTTTATTGGGAGTTGCACCAACGGTAGAATTAGCGATTTGCGAGAAGCTGCGAAAATCGCCAAAGGTCGCCACGTTGCAGAAGGAATTAAAGCTTTCGTTGTCCCTGGTTCTGAAAGGGTGAAGGAAGAAGCAGAAGCTGAAGGACTAGATAAAATCTTTCAGGAAGCTGGATTTGAATGGCGTGAACCGGGATGTTCCATGTGTTTGGCTATGAACCCCGATAAGCTGCAAGGAAGACAAATCAGCGCTTCTTCCTCCAACCGCAACTTTAAAGGCAGACAGGGTTCCTCCTCTGGCCGCACATTGCTAATGAGTCCGGCGATGGTCGCCACAGCTGCGATTAAAGGCGAAGTCTCTGACGTGCGTGAGTTGTTGTAATTTTGAATATAGGGCATAGGGCATTGGGAGAGACGCGATGAATCACGTCTGTACAAGAATTCAGAGTTATTATTCTCTCCTCTGCCCCAGTCCCCAGTCCCAGTCCCCAATCCCCAATCCCCAATCCTTAATATGGTGAGTGAAGTTAAAACAGTTTCAGGGCGCGGTATACCCTTAGTGGGCAATGATATAGATACCGATCGCATTATTCCCGCGCGATATTTGAAAGCCGTTACCTTTGATGGGTTAGGCGAAGGCGCGTTTATTGATGACCGGACAGCACTTAAAGGTGAACATGCTTTTGACCAACCCCAATACAAAGGGGCGAATATTTTAATAGTCAACCGTAACTTTGGCTGTGGTTCATCACGGGAACACGCACCCCAAGCGATCGCAAAATGGGGAATTCAAGCTTTAATTGGTGAAAGCTTCGCCGAAATCTTTTTTGGTAACTGTGTGGCAATGGGCATACCTTGTCTGACAGCTGATGCTGTTACAGTTAAACAACTGCAAGAGTTGGTGGCTGCCAATCCTCAAGCAGATGTGACAGTGAATTTAGAAACCTTGCAAGTGCAAATTGGTGATTACACAGCCCCAGTTGCGATCGGTGAAGGGACAAGAAGCACATTTATTTCTGGAACTTGGGACGCTTGCGGTCAATTGGTGGCGAATGCTGCCCAAGTTAAAGCAACGGCGGCAAAATTACCCTACGTCGGTTGGGGCAATTTAGTCGCGAGTTAACATTCTCTCATTCCCTGCCTAACAAGGCTACGGTGTACACACAAGTCCTAAAAACCTAGCTTGATAAGCATTTCCTCGTTCCCAGTCTCCGACTGGGAATGCATTCATTGAGTCTCTGACTCAATATCTGACTAGAGGCAGCAGCCCCTAATCAGGCATTCCTATTGCTCTGCATAGGAACGAGATAAATTGATTTTTTTTCGGCTTGTGTGTACACCGTAGGCTTAACAAGGGAGGGAATGAGAATCAGATTAAAGTATTATATTTTACTCATTATATAAATGCTTGCTTGAGAGTAAATGCAAAAATAAATGCTTCAGCCTTCAGCAAAAACCCTTTATTAGTAACAGTATGAATTGATTTTTAGTAGCTGCTGTTGTTTGCTGGCGCTTTTAAATACTTTGTATCAAGACTTACTATATTTTACAGATAAACATTTAGTTATTAATACTGCTCGAAGAATTAATGTCTTTGTCAGCAAAATAACAATATGAACACGGGTTAATATTTAAAATTGTCATTTATTTAAAGCTACTGACATTCGCTTTAACTTGAGCGAAAATGATTCAATCAGCTGAAAGCTAGTTTGGGAAAGGCATTCGCGAACCATTCTTTCTTTTCCACATGACCGAAAAAGTTGAAATGTACTAAGGACTGTCTGCAAATTTCATAGTCAAGAAGTTTTAGAAAAATCGAGATTCTGCATAAAAGAAGCAAGTATCTCTGAGTAATACTTAGCAGCTAAAAACCATAAGTTTTATAGTTCATAGACCGAAACTAGTACTTTCATATTCTCTTAGAAATGAAGTATTAGTACCTCGTTATTCTCTTAAAAATTAAGAATTGGGAGTATTGATCATGGCAATAAATTGGATTCCAGGGCCAGGGCCAACTAATGGAGCAGATACAGGTACTAGTGATGCCGCTTCTGATAACTTCAGTGGTTTGGATGGAAATGACACACTCAATGGTGGCGCTGGTAATGACACCCTCAATGGTGGCGCTGGTAATGACTTGCTAAGAGGTGGCGACGGTATCGACTGGCTATCTGGTGGGGATGGCAACGATACCGTAGTAGGCGATCGCGGCAACGACACATTCACAGGTGGAAACGGCAACGATCGCCTGATCTGGAACAACGGTGACGGTAGCGACAGAATCAGCGGGAATGCTGGCTATGACGTGGTTGAGGTCAATGGTGCGGGTGTCGGAGACAACTTCCGCCTACAAAATGACGCCCAAGGAAAAGCAATCTTTGATCGACTGAACTTAGTTCCGTTCACCCTGACTGTAGATAGTGCAGAGAGATTTGAAATCAATGGTGGTGGTGGCGATGACATCTTAGATGTCAACGACCTCACCGGAACTGGAGTAAATGCAGTATGGTTCAGTGGTGGGGCTGGAAATGACTTGCTTGATGGTACTGGCACCGCTACACCATTGACCGGCTTTGGTGGTGAGGGTAATGATAGCCTTTCTGGTGGTACTGGAAATGACACCCTAAATGGTGATGCCGGTAATGACCTGCTACGAGGTGGCGACGGTATCGACTGGCTATCTGGTGGGGATGGCAACGATACCGTAGTAGGCGATCGCGGTAACGACACCTTTAGTGGCGGAAACGGCAACGATCGCCTGATCTGGAACAACGGTGACGGTAGCGACAGAATCAGCGGGAATGCTGGCTATGACGTGGTTGAGGTCAATGGTGCGGGTGTCGGAGACAACTTCCGTTTGCAAAAGGACGCCCAAGGCAGAGCAATCTTTGATCGACTGAACTTAGTTCCGTTCACCCTGACTGTAGATAGTGCAGAGAGGTTTGAAATCAATGGTGGTGGTGGCGATGACATCCTCGATGTCAACGACCTCACCGGAACTGGAGTAAATGCAGTATGGTTCAACGGTGGGGCTGGAAATGATTTGCTTGATGCTAGTGGCACATCTACACCCTTAACTGCCTCTGGTGGTGATGGAAATGACACCCTAACTGGTGGTACTGGAAATGACGCCCTAAATGGTGATGCCGGTAATGACCTGCTACGAGGTGGTGATGGTATCGACTGGCTATCTGGTGGGGATGGCAACGATACTATACTCGGAAATCGCGGCAACGACACCTTTAGTGGCGGAAACGGCAACGATCGCCTGATCTGGAACAACGGTGACGGTAGCGACAGAATCAGCGGGAATGCTGGCTATGACGTGGTTGAAGTCAATGGTGCAGGTGTCGGAGACAACTTCCGCCTACAAAAGGACGCCCAAGGCAGAGCAATCTTTGATCGGCTGAACTTAGTTCCGTTCACCCTGACTGTAGACAGTGCAGAGAGGTTTGAAATCAATGGTGGTGGCGGTGATGACATCCTCGATGTCAACAACCTGACAGGAACTGGAGTAAATGCAGTATGGTTCAGTGGTGGGGCTGGAAATGACTTGCTTGATGGTACTGGCACAGCTACACCATTGACCGGCTTTGGTGGTGAGGGTAATGACAGACTCTATGGTGGAACTGGCAATGATAGCCTCTATGGTGATGCCGGTAATGACATCCTTATAGGTGGTAAAGGTAATGATATCTTGACGGGTGGTGGTGCTAGCGATCGCTTCGTGTTCAACTCAGGTGCTCCGTTCAATGCTGCTGCTCTGGGTATAGATACAATTACTGACTTCAGCCGCACTAGTGACAAAATTGTTCTGGATCAGACAACTTTCGTCGGACTTAACAATCTGTCCCAAATTAAGATAGTAGCTAATGATGCAGCCGCTGCAACTAGCTCTGGACTAATTACTTACAGTCTTGGAACTGGCAACTTGTTCTTCAACCAAAACTTGACATCACCAGGCTTTGGAACAGGTAGTCTATTTGCCAAAATTGATAACGATAACAATCCATTCACAGTTCCACCAGTATTAGCAGCTACAGACTTTGAGATTGTTGCGTAATCGCACAGGATCGAATGGCACTAAGATAAGCCCAAAGTCCTGTGTTGCCTCTGGTCAAGCCACTAGAGGCGGAGCCTCTCAGGATCGGTTCCCAGCCAGGGCAAGGGCTGTATCTTAACTTAGTGCCATTCACACAGGATCTAAGACATGTCTGCAAGCTTGCAGCTAGATCCCAATAGCCACAATCATCAGCATTGCTAATTAGGGATAATTCAATCCTCCTCATACTTCAAGTAAGGGGAGATTCATAATTTAGCCTGTAACAAGCACACGAAACAAACAGGCTTGAAAATCTCTTGTTGCCCGTATTTTCTTATTAATTTAACCTAGGTGGTCACGCAAGACTATTTAGCTAACCGTGAAGTAATTTTAATCAAAAGACAAGCTTTATTTAAACAAGTAAAACAATTAATATATTATGATTATTAGGGTTTTTAAAACTAAATGGATCGATATGCGTTTACCTATCATTATCAGTGCAGCACTATTGCTATCTCTAGGTCTAAACCTACCAGTGATGTCTGAAACTACCGTAGAGATAGCACAACTTACAACGAATAATAACTTGAATCTAAGACGATTAAGATTTAATCGCCGTTTGTGGAATCAGGCAAATGTTTCTAACTATCGATATACATTTAGCAACAGTTGCTTTTGTATACCAGATGCTAGAGGCCCAGTAGTCATTGAAGTACGGAATGGTCAAACAACTTCAATCACTTCTGTCGCTACAGGTCAACCAGTTAATCAGCAATTCTTTCAAAAATATAAAACAATTCCCAAGCTTTTTAATGTGATTCAAGATGCGATCAACCGTAATGCATTCAGCTTGGATATAGGCTATGATCATAAACTCGGCTATCCAACCCGAATTAATATTGATTACAACAGTCAAATAGCTGATGAAGAAATCTTTTTGACAATTGAGAATTTTGAGGAAATTAAATAGATACTAAGCTGATTATTTCCAATCAATCTCGACCAAAAATAGGGGTAAATTAGCAACTCCAAAAACAGATTCAATACTTTACTCTTCTCTAAAAAGGTAATAGCGATGTCTACGGCATCGCTTTTCATAAAAATTAACAATTTGATGAAGTTATGTTGATTTTGCAAGAATAATTCTCAATTATTCAACGAGTTTGTTGTGTTTGAGGGCTTGACTAAAAATAGTCATTTCTGATATCTTCAAATTACTCGATAAGATTAGCACTTACTATAAATTTCTGCGCTAATTATGAGAAAAGTCGCTTTACTGATACCACACTGAAATTTAACTGATTGCAGACGGCTTGAAATCATACAGCCATTTGTGAAAATCATCATTCAAAGTCATTTGCCGCTGCTGCGTCTGCCCAGTAGATGCCACAGTGTCAAGGTCGTAGTAGCGCATCTCACCCAAGGCACTACGAGCTTGGATAATTTTTGTGCGTTCAATGCGACGTTGTTCGTAACTAGTTAAAGCTTCTTGGAGATTAGCTGAATCTGAAAAACACTCTCGTAGTTCATAAGCATCTTCAAAAGTGGTATTGGCTCCCTGTCCCATCGCAGGCGCCATTGGATGAGCGGCATCGCCTAAGAGAGTAACTCTGCCTTGACTCCATTGAGTTAACGGTGGGCGATCGCAAATCGGCCCTTCCCAAATTTGCTCGGCTGGTGTTGCTTCGACCACCGCCCGAAAGGATTTATCCCAGTCGGCTAATTCATGAAGAATGCGAGACTTGACCTCATCAGCGCTGTGGGAAAGGGAATACTCAGGCGAAAACTTCCGACTAATCCAACTGGTATAGCCGCCGCCCACATTGAGAATGTACATAAACTGTTGATTGCCTTTGACAAAAACTAGTTCATAGTCATTAAATAGCTCGTGGTGATACTTGATGACGGCACGCCAACACATACTACCGATATAATTAGGCTGACCCTCGCCAAATAAAGTTTCTCTGATGATTGAGTTGACGCCATCAGCCCCAATGAGCAAATCTGCATATACCGATTTTTCGCCATCAAAATGAATTTCCACACCGTTTTCATCTTGCTCAAAGCCGATACAGCGATGATTCAGGTGAATAATGTCAGATGGCAATCTAGACGCTAATACTTGCTGTAGACGATACCACCAAATCGTTAATAATGGCTGTCCATAATTCTCCAAGTATTTAGTTGCGTTAGTTCGGAGTGTTTCTCCTTGAATATTCTTTAAAATCGTGTGGTGAACCTCGCATCCTGAACTTTTGAGGGTTTCGACAATTCCCGGCGCGATCGCATCTAGGGAACTCAAGCCATTCGGAGCGAGGCCTAGTCCAGTTCCAGCCGGACGAAATTCTTGAGCTTTTTCGTATACTTGCACATCGATACCTTGGCTTCTCAGTGCGATCGCAGCAGCCAAACCGCCTGGCCCAGCACCGACAATAGCAACTTTCTCTACTATGGGTTTAGATGATTTCTGAGTTAGATTTGTGTTCATATTAAAAGTCAGAATATCCCCACGAGTACATGCACTTTCTTCATGCCTCAGAGGTTGTTTGAAAAGTGTTTCGCTGTGACTTTAGGCACTTTAGATCCCCCCTAACCCCCCTTAAAAAAGGGGGGAACCGGAATCAAAGTCCCCCTTTTGAAGGGGGATTTAGGGGGATCTAAAATGTTTGATACCGACAAGAGGACTTTTCAAACATCCTCTCAAGCAGTTGCTTTGCAAGCTTACCTTTGAGCTAGACCCACAATGATTAATTTTGACTGCTGAGTACTTTTTTAGTCAATCTTTCTTAAGAAACAACTCTAAATTTGGTGTTCTAATGGATTGTGGTTGCTGGTGGTAACAAAAACTGCACACCCTCAGAATTGTTCACTAATCCAACAAACTTGAATAAGTACCGTTATGTCTGTTTTGGGGCTGAATGCCCTAAATTTGACTTTTAAATTTCATAAACTTACTATAACGGAACTAAGCTTGCTGTATTATTTTCATATTCAAAAATGATTGTGAAGATGAGTGTGTATGAACTTTAAGTCAGCTTCCGCATGTATTGGTTTAAGTCTTCTGAGTTTTTCAGTCAGTTCATTGCCGCGTCTTGTAAATTCACCACAAGTCCTTGCCCAAGAAGTTACTTCTTCATGCCCTCTGCCATCTGAGATTGCCATTACCTTCTTAGATTCTAAATGTCAGGAAGTAAAACTAGAACAGCCTAAGACTTTTTATCGCTACTATAGTAACAGTGGAAATAAATACGGCAGGTATTTAACAGCTGACAAATATAAAACAAATGTAGAAGTAATCAAGAATCTAGCTCTCAATCAAGCATGGGGCAATGAAGCCACTATGATTCAAAAAATAACTTTACCAGCAGGAACAACAACTTATCAAGGAATTGTTGCCCCTCAAGTACCTACAGAATGCTATCCAGGCGGTGCTCAACAGACATTTATTCAAGATTCAAAAGATCCAAATATCAAATGGTCTGAGGGAAAAAATCTCGTCGTAGAACCTTTTAGTTGTCCGTAAAATTCATGAAAACTAAGACAGAAGAATTTATCAAGCTGATTGACCAAGCATCTGAGATTGCCGAAGAGATGCTGAAAGACAAAAAACCTGAGTCTTCAGCACATTTAAACAACGCGATCGCTGTTCTACAATCTATTAAAAGTAAGGCAGTGAATGGTAAGCTTGAACCATCAGGAGGAGTCTCAACTCTTGGCCTAGCTCATGGAGTGGCAGATTGGATTGAGCCGTTAGATTCGCCATTATTAAAAGCTGTAGGTGCAATAGAGGAATATTACCAAAAAAACCTCTAAATTGCCTATCTAGACTCTTTACTTGAACATGATCGTCATAGAAGCAGTGCTGAGTACCGAGTAAGAATTCTCATTTGGAACTCAGCACTGTTTTGCTGAAAGTAATGATGTAATTATTATATACATGAAACATGGAAGAAAATTCCTTAGCTCCAATAACTTCAAACTCATTTACCCAGGACTTGAAAATCTTGGGTTCAGAGGAAGTAGAATTATCTTTGAATGTCAATAATATCTCCTACTCAGTCAAGCTAGAACCTCGTGTTACTTTACTGGATGCACTACGGGAAAAGCTAGGTTTGATGGGAACTAAAAAAGCTTGCGATCGCGGTGAATGTGGTGCATGTACTGTATTAGTTGATAATCGGCGAATCAACTCTTGTATGACTCTAGCAGTCATGCACATCGGTACTGAAATTACCACAATTGAGGGATTAGCAGAAGATGGCAAACTTCACCCCATGCAAACAGCCTTTATCACCCATGATGCTTTTCAATGTGGTTACTGCACATCGGGTCAAATTGTCTCAGCCGTAGGGATGATATTAGAGGAATCGCCAAAATCTGAGGCAGAAATTAGAGAAAAAATGAGTGGAAACCTTTGCCGTTGTGGAGCATATCCTAATATTATTGCGGCGATTCAAGATGTGCTAGAGGAAATGGAAGATGCAGCCATTTAGTTATGCTAAAGTTGCCTCAGAAGAGGCTGCGATCGCAACAGTTAATCAAGGCCAAACTGCTGCATTTATTGCTGGTGGCACAGATTTACTAGGATTGATGAAAGATGGAGTTCAAACAGCGAATATATTAATTGATATTAATAGTTTGCCCTTAGCAGATATTGAATCTCACGCTAATGGAATCCGCATTGGTGCGATCTCTCGAATGAGTGATGTGGCTTTTCATCCCCAAATTCAAGAACGTTATCCAGTAATTAGCCAAGCTTTATTACAAAGTGCTTCACCGCAACTGCGAAATATGGCAACTGTGGGCGGTAATTTACTGCAACGAGTCCGCTGTGGTTACTTTCGCGATCCCGTTTTTCCTTGTAATAAACGCACTCCCGGTATAGGTTGTTCAGCAATTACAGGTTACAATCGAATGCATTCTATTTTCGGGGCGAGTGAACATTGTATTGCTGTGCATCCCTCAGATTTAGCTGTGGCGCTGACAGCATTAGATGCAGTAATTTGCATCCAAGGGACAGAAAAAGCCCGTCAAATTTCAATTCATGATTTTTATCTCTTACCAGGTGAGACACCAGCAAAAGAAACTCTATTACAAGCTGGAGAATTAATTGTTGCTATTGAAGTTCCACATTCTGCATACAAGTCTTATTATTTAAAAGTCAGAGATCGAGCTAGTTATGAATTTGCTCTTGTTTCCGTAGCTGTTGCTTTAGACGTAGAACAAGACATGATTAAATCAGCACGCATCGCTTTTGGGGGAGTAGCACCCAAACCCTGGCGTGCTTGGGAAGCTGAAGAATTTCTCCAAAATAAAGCAATCAATGAAGCCACGTTTAAAGATGCAGCCGCAGTAGCTATCAAAGAAGCGAAACCGCAAACACACAATGAATTCAAAATTGAATTAGTCAAACGCGCTTTGGTACGTGCGCTTTCAGTTGTGGGAGAAAAATCATGAATAAAATTATCGGTAAACCATTCGATCGCGTTGATGGTAGGCTGAAAGTTATCGGAGAAGCATCTTACACAGCCGATGTGCCAATAGAGAATTTAACTTATGGAGTGATTTTTCAAAGTGCGATCGCCAGCGGTAAAATTATCCAAATAGACACATCCGCCGCCGCCGTCGCCCCTGGTGTGCTAGATGTCGTTACTTACCAACAAACCCCATCTCTGGTAAAAATACCCTTCTTTGGGCCTCCACAGCCTCAGTCAACGGAAAAAGACCATAATATTTACTACGATGGTCAACATTTGGGGATTGTAATTGCCCAAACTTTAGAACAAGCCGAAACCGCCGCCTCTAAGATAAAAATTATCTACGAAGAAGCACCGCCTACAGTCACGGTGGTACACGCAGAGATATTTGAACCCGAATCAATATATTTTGGCATCATGCCCGGTAAAATCACCAGAGGGGATGTTGAATCGGGGAAAGCTCAAGCAGATGTTTTGGTCGAGCAAGTTTATACCACGCCAATGGAACATCATAATCCCCTAGAACCTTCTGCAACGATCGCAGTATGGGAGGGGGATAACTTGACGCTGTATGAAACCACTCAAGGCATTTCTGCAACCCAAAGAGCGATCGCATCTGTGCTGAATATTCCTCAAGAAAATGTCCGCGTCATCTCCAAATATTTAGGCGGAGGATTTGGTTGTAAGGCGCTGCTGCGATCGCATACAATTTTAGCTGCGATCGCAGCTCGTCAAGTAAAGCGCCCTGTGAAAGTTGTACTAACGCGATCGCAAATGTACACTGCTTGCGGCCACAGATCCCAAACCGAACAACACCTAACGCTAGGTGCAACCAAAGAAGGCAAACTAACTGTCATCAATCACATTGGCACATCCTTAACATCATTATTTGATGACTTTGTAGAACCTGTGGGTGCAGCAACAACGATGATGTACGCCTGTCCCAATTTGGAAGTAAAATACCGTTTGGCACGCATCAACACTGCCACACCAACCTTTATGCGTGGGCCAGGAGAAGCAACGGGAATGTTTGCCCTAGAATCGGCAATGGATGAACTGGCACACACCTTAAATATTGACCCGATTGAACTAAGACTTAGAAATCATGCAGATATTGATCCCCATAAAGAATTACCTTGGTCAAGTAAATCCCTGAAAGAATGTTACCAAAAAGGTGCAGAAATTTTTGGTTGGTCACAACGTAACCCAGTTCCTCGTTCCATGCAGGATGGTTATTTCTTGATTGGTTGGGGAATGGCAAGTGCGACATTTCCCACCAACGTTGGAACTGCATCAGTCAAGGTAGAAATTTTTGCCAATGGAGAAGTGCGGGTACAAACTGGTACTCAAGACATCGGTACTGGCACTTATACAGTGATGACGCAGGTAGCTTCTGAAGTATTAGGCTTACCAGTGCAGTTTGAACTGGGTGATAGCAATCTTCCTAAAGCGCCGATTGCAGGGAACTCAATTACCGTTGCGAGTGTTTCTCCGGCGGTGCATAAAGCAGCGATCGCGGCACGGGATAGAATAATTCAAATGGCGATCGCAGATGCAAATTCTCTGCTGTATGGATCTCAAGCAGAAGATATTAGCGTTGAATCAGGGCAAATATTTTTAAAACAAGACCCATCGAAGCGAGACAGCTACACCGATATTTTGCATCGTCACGGATTAGAGAGTTTAGAAGTTACAGAAGAATCTTCAGCCAGTCCAGAAAGCAAAGAATACGCCAAACACTCATTTGGTGCGATATTTGTGGAAGTTGCAGTCGATGAGTTGTTGGGAGAAATCAAAGTTAGACGTTGTGTAGGCGTTTATGGTGCAGGGCGAATTCTCAACTTTAAGACAGCGCGGAGTCAAGTAGTAGGTGGGATTACATGGGGAATTGGTATGGCGCTGATGGAGAAAACCGTAATGGATGCTAATCAGGGCAGAATAGTTGGTGCTAATCTTTCCGATTACCTGATTCCGGTTCATGCAGATATCCCAAATATGGAAGTGCAATTTGTTGAAGAACACGATCCTTATGTGAATGCACTAGGAACCAAAAGCCTGGGGGAACTTCCCATTGTTGGGGTAGCGGCTGCCATATCTAATGCAGTTTATCATGCTACAGGTAAGCGGATTCGTGATTTGCCAATTACACCAGATAAGTTGTTGTAATGATATTTTGACTTAGAATTCAGCACTCACCATTTTCAAGTCAGACAGGGAGGGGATGCAACATGGTTCGGTTAAGATCCCCAATCTTAGGTCTGTTAAAAGCCCACACTGTCCCCGATTAAGGGGTAAGTGTGAGTAATTTATGGCTGTAACACGAATCACAGCCTTTTATTTGCTAGCGGAACATACTACTTACTGAAGTATCTTCATGAATCCGCCAGATAGTTTCTCCTAAGAGATTAGCTACTGACAGCACCACTAGTTGGGGAAAACGATTGTTTTCTGGTATGGGAATCGTATTGGTGACAATGACTTCCTCAAGCAAGCCACTGGACAACCGCTCCACAGCTGGTGGAGAGAAGACTGCATGAGTTGCACAGGCATATACTTGACGCGCTCCTTCTTCACGGAGTAATCGCGCTCCTTCTGCGATCGTTCCGCCAGTGTCGATCATGTCATCCACCAACACTGCCGTTTTGCCTTTAACATCGCCGATAACATTTAACACTTCTGCGACATTATGTGCCTGACGACGTTTGTCAATAATCGCCAGTGGGGCATCATTCAGTTTTTTGGCAAATGCTCTGGCTCGTGCGACACCACCAACATCAGGGGAAACAACTACAAGATCAGGTAGTTGTTTGCTTGCTAGATAATCTAGCAATACTGGCGAACCGTAAACATGGTCAAAGGGTATATCAAAATAGCCTTGAATCTGAGCCGAGTGTAAATCCATTGCTAGAACGCGGTTGGCTCCTGCTTCGGTGATCAAGTTAGCAACCAGCTTGGCAGTTATTGACTCTCGTCCTGCTGTTTTGCGATCGGCACGAGCATAGCCATAGTAAGGAATTACTGCCGTCACCTGTCGCGCAGAAGCCCGACGACAGGCGTCAACCATAATCAATAATTCCATCAAATGATCGTTTACAGGTTGACAACATGGCTGGATTAAATAGACATCACAACCCCGAATCGATTCTTGGATTTGAACGTAAAGTTCTCCATCCGCAAATCTTTTGCGAATCATTGGCCCCAAGTCCATGCCCACATAACGAGCGACTTCTTGAGACAGTTGTATGTTGGCGGAGCCAGAAAAAAGTCTCAGGCGATGATTCTCGGTCAGCCCTGTTGCAGATGGTTGCATTTTGAAAGTTGCAGAACTGAGAACAGCAGATCCTCTATGTGCATTCATAGCAATATTATCATTGGAGATTTAATAGATTTAACCGATAAATAGCCTAAAAAAACATCTGTGAGTTTTGTTAAAGCTTCCATACAAAATTTAAACATTTCCCCATAAAATTATCATTCGCTAACTGTCTAATTTTCTTGGCAAGCAAACTATTGATAGCTTAACGGACATCAAGTCTGTCTACTAGGTCTATAGTTCAAATTTTTTTGAGTTGAGGCAAATACCCTCAATTTATCAAAATATTGGTGTAATAGTTTGCTTCTTCTAAATACCTCATTTATAACTGACAGTAAAGCATTGACAAGTTAAATGATATTTAAGTTTGCTCTTAGACAAGAGAACATTTGGGACTAAGTGTTTAGGGTGTATCTTATTATATTCTATGATACTAGCAATAAATAAATAAACTGGCAGATTTAATTTTAAGTTTTAATTCACACAATAAAATTCCAGAATAACGGAAAAAGGGGAAAGGCTTTGAATACATTCTTTACCCAATACCTCCAACCCCTTTCCTCAGACCGCAAGGAAAGTGAAAAATGCTTATTCGAACCCTATTGTTCTATCTCCTGCCTCCTGCCCCCTGTCTCTTGCCTCCTTAATCCAGCATTTCTCACAAGCTTCAGGCGTTTGATGGAGCAGAGGGGCAGAGGGGCAGAGGGGCAGAGGGGCGGAGGGGCGGAGGGGCGGAGGGGAAGAGGGGAAAGAACTTGGTATTTGAACTCTCCCCTGCTCCCCTGCTCCCCTGCTCCCCTGCTCCCCTGCTCCCCTGCTCCCTTGCTCCCCTGCACAAGCGCAGGCTTTGAGAGGTGTGGTGAGAAATCCGGGTTAATTAATTTGCGTATACTCCTAACTGGGGGTATTACCCATTAGGTAAGGTAGAATATCGCTGCATGTAACTGTGTTGCCTCTTGGACTTAATCTTTGTGGGTGACTTCCTCCTCAGTTGCTACTACACTCAATCAATCGATCATGCAACCACCCATTACAGTTGGCACTGTCTTGCAAAACCGTTACCGCATAATTCAAATCCTCGGACAAGGAGGATGTGGTAGAACCTATCTGGCAGAAGACCAGAGGCGCTTTAACGAACTTTGCGCGATCAAGGAATTGATTTCAACAGCAACGGAGGCTTTGGCTTTGGAAAAAGCACAAGAGCTTTTTCACCGAGAAGCTGCCATTTTATATCAAATCGAACACCCACAAGTCCCTAAATTCCGGGAAAGATTTGAGCAAGACCAACGCTTATTTTTGGTAGAGGACTACGTTGCAGGTCAGACGTACCGAACTCTACTGGCTGAACGTCAAGCTGTCGGTCAAACTTTCACAGAGGCTGAAGTATTGCAGCTGATACAGTCGTTGCTGCCTGTTTTAGAGCATATTCACAGTCGAGGGATTATTCACCGAGATATCTCGCCAGAAAATATTATTTTGCGAGATAGTGACGCTAAACCTGTGTTAATTGACTTTGGGGTGGTAAAGGAACTGGCAACGCGTTTGCGATCGCCAGAGAGTGCAATGCCAGAAACCACGGTGGGAAAATTAGGCTACTCTCCTAGTGAACAAATGCAAACAGGGGGAGCTTACCCTAGCAGCGACTTGTATGCATTAGCGGTGAGTGCGGTAGTTTTGCTGACTGGCAAAGAACCAAGGGATCTATTTGATGAAAACCAACTAACTTGGAATTGGCAGCGGTGGGTAAAAGTCAGTCCGCGATTTGCTGTAGTGTTGAATCGAATGTTGAATCATATACCGAGCGATCGCTATCAAAGTGCTGCTAGTGTATCTCAAGCACTACAACCTTTAGAGCAAGTCAGTCTTCCTTCCCTGAATGTGTCTAACTTGCAGACAATGGCTGTTGGTCGCCGTCCTGACCCGGTAGCATCACCAGCTTCGCCGAGGAAGAAATCCGATCCTGTGATTCCACCAAGTCCCCCTAGTTCACTCTTGGATAATCCGTTAGCGATCGCGGCAATTGCCATTGCTGTAGTAATCGTCGCAGGATTTGGTTCTTGGGCATTAGTCAGTTCCATCCGCAGTCAGTCGAAAACAGCAACAGATGAAACGCTTCCACAAAATTTCCCTTCACCAGTAATTTCTGGTGGTACTACATTCACTGCCACACCCACACCTACTAACGATCAACCTGTTGTATCTACTAAGCCCCTCAATCTGGGATCGTTGAATAACACAGCCACGCTTGAAGATACTCTCAAAGCAAATCAGATAATCCGGTATACTTTTTCTGGGCAGGAAGGTGATAAGTTAACTACGTTTCTTGAGCCAGGAAGCAGCATTTTTCTAACAGTCTTAAGTCCCAATGAACAACCAATTGATCTTAATGCCCGGCAAGTATCAGCATACGAAGGCACATTGCTGCTAACTGGTAGATATACTATTGAGTTAACTCTGCTTTCAGGAGTTGCCGAAAGCAATTACAATCTCAATGTTTCATTAGAAAAACCACTCCTACCAATTCCCACAGAAACACCCCTGCCAATTCCGACAGAAACACCTCTACCAATTCCGACAGAGACACCCCTGCCAATTCCCACAGAGACACCTCTACCAATTCCCACAGAAACACCTCTACCAATTCCGACAGAAACACCTATTCCAATTCCCACAGAAACACTCTTCCCAATTCCTCCGACTGGTGAAACGCCAACTTTTCCGCCGGTTGATGAAACACAACCATTTTCTGGCCAAAGAAATTAATGTTAAGCACGCTACTGATTACTGGAACTGATACGGAAGCTGGTAAAACTGTTTTAACAACAGCGCTAGCAGCATATTGGCAAAAATATTACCCGCAGCATAGCTGGGGAATTATGAAACCGATTCAATCGGGAATTGGCGATCGCGAGTGGTATCAAAAGCTGTTTGCGCTAGAACAATCTGCTGAAGAAATTACACCTTTGTACTTTCAAGCACCTCTGGCTCCTCCCATCGCCGCAGCCAAGGAAAATCGTCAAGTAGATTTAGCTCTTGTGTGGCAAGCTTTGTCTAAGTTGCGATCGCATCGTGATTTTGTGCTGGTAGAAGCTTTGGGAGGATTAGGTTCGCCAATCACTGAGGAATTAACCGTAGCTGATTTGGCGGGAGAATGGCGATTACCAACAGTATTGGTAGTGCCAGTGAGATTAGGAGCGATCGCTCAAGCAGTGGCAAATGTTGCATTAGCGAGACAATCGCGCGTCAATCTCAAAGGCATTGTGCTGAACTGCGTACAACCCCGAACAGATGCAGAAATAGCCGACTGGACACCATCTCAATTAATTCAATCACTCACGAACACACCAGTTTTAGGCTGTTTACCTTATCTAGATAATCTGACTGACTTAGATAAACTTGCTCAAATAGCATCAGATTTAGATTGGGAAACACTGACACTTTAAATTGGGCATTGGGCATTGGGCATTGGGCATTGGGCATTAAACATCTCCGAAAATAAATCTACAACCCTTGTGCAGCTTGCGCTGATACCTAATTTCTAGAGATGTCTACTGGGCATTGGTTATTCCCCTTGTCTCCATTGTCTCCCTTGTCGTCTATTCCCCATACCCCATACCCAATGCCCCATGCGCTATTCCCTACGATAAACTGGGAAAATAAACTCAGTTAGTTAGCTGTACTTAAACTAGTTTGTCTTCATAATGGTTTCCACCTTTCCCAATCCCTCTTCTGTTGATCTATCTCGCATCCGACTGGCGATCCGTTCATTGCAACCGCAATTAGTAGAGTGGCGGCGGCGATTACATCAACAACCAGAGTTGGGTTTTCAAGAAAAACTGACGGCTGAGTTTGTATCACAAAAGCTGCAAGAATGGGGAGTTGAGCATCAAACTGGCATTGCCCACACTGGGATTGTTGCCACCATCAAAGGCAATAAACTCAGTACTCCTCACTCAGCACTCAGCACTCAGCACTCCCCACTCAGCACTGACAAAGTTTTAGCGATTCGGGCGGATATGGATGCATTGCCAATCCAAGAACTCAACGAAGTGCCCTACAAATCGCAGCATAATGGAGTGATGCACGCTTGTGGACATGATGGACATACTGCGATCGCATTAGGTACAGCTTACTATCTCCAGCAGCATCGCCAAAACTTCTCCGGTACGGTGAAAATTATCTTTCAGCCAGCGGAAGAATCACCAGGAGGCGCAAAGCCGATGATTGAAGCTGGAGTCCTGAAAAATCCTGATGTTGACGCGATTATTGGTTTGCATTTATGGAATAATTTGCCTTTAGGAACAGTGGGTGTGCGGGCTGGGGCATTGATGGCAGCTGTGGAGTGCTTTAACTGCACAATTTTGGGCAAAGGTGGACACGGCGCACTACCCCATCAAACTGTTGACTCAGTAGTTGTTGCTGCTCAAATCGTCAATGCCTTGCAAACCATTGTTGCTCGGAATGTTAATCCCATTGATTCAGCAGTGGTGACAGTAGGTGAACTTCATGCTGGAACCAAGCGTAACGTAATTGCCGATACAGCGAGAATGAGTGCAACTGTTAGGTATTTTAATCCCAGTTTGAAAGGCTTTTTTAACCAGCGTGTCGAGCAGATTATTGCTGGAATTTGTCAGAGTTATGGTGCAAGTTATGATTTAGACTACTGGTCACTTTATCCACCAGTAATTAATGATATTAAAATGGCAGAACTGGTACGAACTGTAGCAGAAGAAGTGGTAGAAACTCCTATAGGTATTGTGCCCGAATGCCAAACAATGGCTGCTGAAGATATGTCATTTTTCTTGCAAGAGGTTCCTGGCTGCTATTTCTTTCTGGGTTCTGCTAACCCCGCAAAAGACTTAGCATATCCCCATCATCATCCCCGGTTCGATTTTGACGAAACCGCCTTGGCAATGGGTGTGGAAATATTTGTTAGATGCGTGGAAAAGTATTTTATCTCAACTTAAGTGAGCAAACAGAGCAATTGCGATCGCAATGCTTTCACTATGAGCAATCCAACACGCATATTTGACATCAAAATACCCAAGCTATTTCCAGGTTGCAGCAAGTGTTTTGCTATCCTAGCCGTACCAAATGCATACCAGATGTTCGTGTCAAATATGGGATAAAGGTAATGAGTAAACGCTCAATAAGAGGAAATCGCGGAAAATATTGTGAACAATCTGAAAAGTAGAGCGAATTTTCGACTTTATACCGTGAGTCCCAGGTTTCTATCTCTTGAATATTTTTAATACCCCATTGTAAATTAGCAGATGTGTATTTGATTGCATCCCAATTTCTGTGATACTTTACTATAAATGGCGATATAGCATCAAAAATTAAGAAAGAACCAGGAAAATTATCAGCTAGCATTGCAAATAGCTGCTTCACCTGTGACTCAGTAAAGTAGACCAATACTCCCTCAGCAATAAATAAAAGCGGGTTAGAAATCGATGTTTTCATCTTGTTTATCCAGTGTGATTCCAAAACCGAGCCACTAATAAACTTGCGGCGATCGCTCTCCTCAAAAAATCTTTGCCTGACTGCCATCGAATCAGCTAAATCGAGGTCAAACCAATTTAATGTCCCGTTATCAAGTCGCTCAAATCTTGTATTCAAACCTGCACCGATCTCTATCACAGTGGTTCTGGGAGAATTTTGTAAAAAGTTCTTAACCAACTGATCAATTGTTTGCCCTCGGATACATACTATTAATTGAGAACTAAGCGACTTAGAAACTTTATTGAAGTTATAGTCGATTTGTGAAAGTATGTCTACAGCTTTGGAATCATACAGAATAGGCTGTTGTTGACTTGCTTCAACTGCACGTGCCCATAATGTAATTAAAAGTGTCTCCTGAACAACTCCCAAACTGACTTTCTCTTTGAACATTTTCACTTTACCTACAAATTTCTTAGCTAATAAAATGCTAAGGTTGAAGTTAGCCAATTGAAGCTTTACTATCAAGTGCTTGAAGTGACTTTTGATAAGGATGGTATTCAGTTAGTAGAATATCATAAGGGTTTTTGACTTGATAGACAACGCCACGCCACTCAACATTTTGCTTGATCATGGCTGATGCTGTAGCGAGGGTAGAAATTAATTGTGTCAGTGGAACTGCCAACAAAAGTTTTACTAAAAATCGAAACGAAAAACGCTTCATCAGTTTGCTATGTTCCCAAAGCACCTGCTGCACACCTTGTTCCAAACGTGTAATGAGTAAAGCCATGACCAAGATATAGCCTACAAATCCGCCCCCAAACAAAGCTGTTGCTGCAAAGTTACCTGTGAGTATGGAAATTAGCATCATTCCTATAGCTACTACAAGAGCTAATGAGGGTACGAATACCTGGACGACAAACAGCATCCACTTAGGGTGATAGAGCCTTGGCATCATTAATTGGCGTGTAATAAAGCGCAAGCATTGAGCTAAATCACAATCCTCGCGATTGATCATCATAACAGTAGGCACAAATTTCACTTTTAAGCCGATGCTTTGCAAAGCTCTGTGAACTGGTGCATCAACAGAAATGCTTTGCGTCCATATATCTAAAAGTTGGGCTTGTCGCAAATTAGAGAGTTTCATTGCCATTGAACCTCCCCAAGCATATTCGTGGATATACATAGACACAACAGACGCCGAGTTATATACATATCGCACCAGCGAACCCCATTGTTCGCTTGGTGGCAAATACCAACGGTTTCCTGTGCTAGCTCCAATTTGTTTGTCCATTAAGGGTACAACTAATTCGCGTAACCAATTTGGATGGGCAATGACATCAGCATCTATGAAAGCCGCTACATTGTAAGAATCATCTAATGCAAATATGGCTTGCACTAAGGCACTGCATTTGAGACTACAGGTGTTGTGCCGCACAATTAAAGGACTGACTTTAACGTGTGTTGCTCCTGTTTGCTGGATGGTTTTTGTGATGATATCCCAAGCAGGATCTTCCTGACTATCAACTACAATGTGCAATTCATATTGGGGATAGTTCTGGTTTACTAAGGCGCGAATACAATCAGCTAAGAATGGATCAGCACCTCGTAAGGAAAGGATAATTACCGCTTTAGGTAACAACTCATCTGCCATGATCTGCGATTTTGGCAAACAAAGTGATGATGTAAAAGCCAGCGCACAGAGCGTCTGAATAACTACAAAAACTACCAAAACTGCAAAAATATAGATCCCTATCTGGTTCATTGATTTACCTCAAATTGATTAACTCTGCTTAAATAAGTCACTAATGCGAATGATCCCGAAGACAATTCGCGCTGCACAACGCTCATTTTTGCTTCAGTTGTCCATTGGCGCAGCACTTCTATTTCGCCCTCGCGATCGGCATCATCAAGCAAAATCAGGGCATTGGTAGCAAGATGTTGTCCAAGAACAGGCAAAAGACCATATCGACCACCAGGTGTTTGATTCGTAGGAGGCCCGTCACAAATAACTAAGCGGAAATCATTTGGCAGACTAGCTAAAGGAGGTTGATACCAAGAAAAGCCTCCGAAGTCGTGCAACGGTGATAAATAAATATTGACTCCTGAAATGCAATAGCGTTGCAGCATATCACTTATACGTGTGTACCACTTTGGTATATGCTCCAGAGAATAAACCTCAACACCGCGCCGACCAGCAAGCAATCCCACAAGAATAGTTGTTAGTCCACTGCCACACTCAAGGATAGGCCCAGGGGTATTCACAGCTTGCTTGGCCACTTCCTCTAGATAATCAAGGTCAGCAGCAAAAAAATTATTCTTCCAACCTACTAGCAATCCAGCTAGCATTTTGCGCGTTGGTACTTGCTCTAGTGGAAGATTGGCAATTTCTAGTACCATCTCATGGAAAGTGGGCGCTAGCCTGGCCTCTTTGTACAACATTATTTGACTATTGATAAACTTGAAACCCCAAGCTAAAGATTTGAAGGTATTGCTAAGCGGATTAGGAATGTAGGAATTTTTAAGCATTGTTGACATATCCTTTGTCATTGGTTTTTATTCAAGTCTGCATACACAACAAAAGAGCAAAATATCCTTAATTGATATGCATATAAGCATTCACATCAATTCAGGCAAATCTTATGTAAGACTAGTATTTTTCAACTGTTTTTTCATGTAAGTAGGCAGCATTTCAATACTGGTTAAATTTTCTGTACGCATTTTGTTCAGTTTGACCACGCCAATCAGGCGATAAATTGTATCTAAAAATTCTGGACATATTTGCCCAATTGCAAACATAATTTTAGTCAAATGTTCTGTGATCGGGCTTTGATTGACTATTACTTCTGTCTGATTTTGTTTAAGAGATTTAATGACTGCATTTGCCACTTTTTTTGGTGTGGAGATACCCGCTAGCAGGGGTAGCGGTACATGGGTATTAAAAGTCATTCCGACTTTATTAACATATCCTGGACAAATTGCCGAGACATTTACATCAGTATCAGCCAATTCTTGTCGTATAGCATCAGTCCACATAATCAAACCAGCTTTACTTGCAGAATAAATGCTGTTGTAAGCAACTCCCTTTTTTCCAGCTACAGAAGCAATATTGACAATATGTCCACTACGCCTTTCCAGCATACTTGGCAGTAATAAACGGGTTATTTCCATAGCAGCAAGTAGATTTGTTGAGACAACTAACTGCATTTCTTCTAGAGAATAATCTACAAAATTACGATAGAGTTCTATACCAGCATTATTAATTAAAATGTCAACTGGACCGGCAATTTTATTAATTTGCGTCGTCAGAATAGAAAGTTCTGTCATGTTTGTTATATCAAAGGGAATGCTTATCCCTTTCCCACCTAAAGCTTTGATTTGAGCGCATGTTGTATCTAGTCCGGACTTAAAACGAGATACGCAAACTACAGTTGTCTGCTCTCTAGCTAGAGCGTGGGCAAGGTATACTCCTAAACCACGTGATGCACCTGTCAAAAGTACTGTTTTACCTGCTAAATTTGTCATGATAAACACCTTAAACCTTATCCTGTTGCTGTCAAACTATTTCAGACTATGAAGCTAAATAACAGCTTTTTTAGATAACTTGTCCTGTCTATTATTGCAACTATTTTATGCTGTAATTATATGAATTAATAATATGAATCCAATAAGTTGCAATTCTCCACTATATTTATTAGTGAGCTGATTACTTTCACCAAAAAGCTTTTGCTTCGCTGCCTTGTAATATGTCAGGATTTTTCCTGCTTTTATTTTGGATTTTTTGAAAAGTCAAATACGCAATTAACATCAACTTTATTTTACGAAAGTATTATTAGTTTTAGCGTGAATCCAAGTTCTGTAATACAGAACGGATTTTACATCTGCTTCCAAAATTTTGTCTTGTTTGCTTTGTGATGCAAGTTTTTCTTTTCTTAAAAAATTGCTGGGGCGATCAGAAGCTTCTACTAAGTTATTCAAAAACATTGCTTTACTCCTTTCCAATGTTTAAATGTTCAGTTTTTACTTGGCCGTATTCCAGCTTGACAATCCGATCTGCTAGGTAAAAATATTGGTCGTCATGACTGATAACCAGTACAGTTTTACCTCTATTCTTTAGCTCCGCCAGAAGTTGAGTGTAGAAAATTTCCTTAAATACAGGATCTTGATCTGATGCCCACTCATCAAACATATAGATAGGACGGTCTTCTAAATAAGCAGTAACTAGAGCAAGGCGCTTGCGCTGTCCTTGAGAAAGGTCGGTGGTAGAAAGTACTCCATTATTGACCTTAACTTTATGGTCTAGTTGTAGTTGAACAAGGTACTTTTGAGTCTGAATATCTAGATCGTTACTATCCAAACCCAGGAAGCGATCAAAAAGATAAAAATCGGAAAATACTACAGAAAATTGCTGGCGATACCACTCTAAATTATGATTATCGATGAGATTGTCATCTAGATAAACATTTCCTGTTTCAGGAATGTAAAGCCCAGTAATTAATTTAGCGAGGGTAGATTTACCACTACCATTACCTCCTACAATAAAAATAAGTTCTCCTGGATGAAATTTCAAGTTAATAGGCCCAAGGATAAAGTTGCTTTCTTCTCGCTCTTGATAATAAGTATGGGTTACATTTACTAGTTCTAAGCAGTTCCAAGATTTATCTGATGTCAGTGAAATATTGTAACTACTATCATTTGAGTAATTGGCTAATGAAAGTCCTAAAGAATCTACTTTTTTTAAAGCAACTAAAGCTCTAGTTATGCTAGGCATCATACTCATAATGTACTCTAGAGGTGATATTAAATAAATAATAGTTAGGGCATATGCAGATAAAGTTGTCGGATGAATTTTATTTATAGTAGGTATAATGAATAAAAGTAACCCGATAGCCACAAAAAATAGTATTTGTCCCCAACTAGCAGCAGCAGCAAAGATACTCATACCCACAACATTATGATGACGGGATGATAAGGCAGTGGTATGAAAATCTTCAGAAAGAAATGCTTGGCGTCGACTATGATTCAGCTTAAGTTCCTTTGTGCCTTGAGTTACAGTACGGAAATGCTTAAACAATCTATCTTCCTGTTCACGAGCCAATTTTAGAAAAGACATAGCTTTCTTCATTGGTAGTGAATAGCTGAATATTCCCAGAAACATAAAGCTAATACCTATAAGGAAGACAATTTTAGATAACCAGCCCAGATAAATCAAACAAGCAATCACAATGGCAATGTTAATACATACAAAAGGAACAGTAATAATTGTGTTAGAGATTGTTTGAATATCTTCAGTGAGGACGGCTAAAAGACCATGAGCACCGATTTGTTCTAAATGACGTAAGGGTGAGGCAAGAATGCGGCGGGTTAAAAGTATCCGCAAATTGAGAATTGCTTTTTGTGAAAGTTGGATTAACAGAAATTGAGAAGTAAAACTAGCAATTAGTCGTATTAGACAAAGACTAACAAAACTCCAAATCAATATAGTTTTTGATGGGTGGTTTTGGCTCAATGTCATATTAATTAGAGCAATTAAGCCAGCAGCAGTAGCGCCACTAAAAATACCAGCTAATATAGCAAGACTAAGGTGGAGAGAAGAAGTACGTAATAGAAGGTGGATCAGGTTCATAAGTAATTAACAATCCACAGCATTCGGTCTGACGCCAAGAGTTTTTTTAAGAGTAATTAAGCAGATATGTTATTTGCTTAATCAACTCCTTGATAAGAGAGATATTTTGCACATTGGGCTGCCATCAATTTGTACTTAGTGAATCGTTCTTAAGATGGTCTAACACTTGGTATTTATGGTTGATGGTTTAACACTTGGTATTTATGGTTAATGGTCTAACACTTGGTATGTATGCTTGATGGTCTAACACTTGATATGTATGGTTGATGGTTTAACACTTGGTATTGAAACTTTATAAATCGACTACAGCGACTAAATTATCATTTAGATATCTGCCTTTTGTAGCCATTCTTGTATGTGCTGCATCCCCTCTTTCAAATCAATTTTGGGTTTATAATCCAAAAGACTTTCTGCTTTAGCAATTGAATAAGCATAGGGACGAGTGATAAAATCTATAGATTCTGGCAGAATATCGGCTTTTTTGCCAAATAGTTTCTGTCCTTGGGAACGTAGTTTTATCAGAAGTTTGAGTTCATCTTTTGGCAGAGATATGGGTGTAGGCGTACCGGCCATTTCTACCAAATGGGTAAAATATTCTTTCCAAGAAGTTTCTTGTCCATCAGTGATATTAAATATTTCACCGTAGGTTTCTTTTTCAATCGCCAAAAAGATAGCATCAATCAAGTTGTCTATGTATACGTGATTGATGACTCCCCTTCCATCATTGACATAGACAAATTCTTTTTGACGCATCATCAAAATGGGTCGGACTATCCAAGGAATACTTCCTGGCCCATAAACATCACCTGCTCTAATGATGATGAGGCCAAAATCTGGTGGGGAATTTAGTGGTAATATTGCTTCTTCGGCTTCTATTTTCGTTTGACAGTAGGGATTATTATCTCCAGACAATGGCCCAGATTCTGTAATGCGATCGCAATAGTTGAAGCCGTAGACCATCCCACTTGAAAGATGCACAAAGGTCTTAACACCAGCATTCTTAGCAGCTTTAGCTGTATTGACAGTGCCGCCAACATTTACCTCACGAAAATGGTCAAGTGATCCACCTTCTTTGGCTAGTTCAGCCGTATGTGCAACTACATCTACTCCCTGACAAGCAACTTTGACAGTAGCTGGGTTAGTAACACTACCAGCAATCACCTCAATGTCCAGCTTTTGCGCTTTTTTTGCTTTAGCTTTATCTGGGGAACTTTGCAGCCCACGGACTTTCATTCCCTTTGCTATGGCTAACTCAGCAAAACGCAAGCCGACAAACCCATTAATTTCTGTGATGAGAAGAGTTTTGTTTTCGATATTCACAGATTTAATCTACCACTGTATTGCTGGTTTGATTTCAGGTGCGTCATTGATTCTCACATATATAGTAAGAATGTTTTTAACACTGCCGAACAATCTCCTCCAGTTGTGATTTATAAGCATATTATGACGGCGAGATACTCAATCGCAACTCATATGCAACTCATATGCAACTTGATAAATACTTGAGCAAATTTTTATCCAAACTAAAAAGTCATTCGTATAAAAATGCTAGGAATAATGCTCTAGCATTTTATACGAATGACCTAAGCTGAATTATGATTGGCTGCTTCAGCTTTGCTGTATTTTATTGTATCCCTACTCTGAAAGCTTGCTACACGCAGATATTCCGTAGCAAAGCAAATCACTCTTTTGAATGCTACTTATATAGCAATCCTAACGACTAAACAGTGATAATTAAGAGCCTATCTTACGAATTTAGATTTTGTATTCTTCTACTTTTGATTTGAGAGAGGCAAAATGTTTTCCACCTAGTTCAATTTCCCCATCTGCACACCCGGCTTTCAATCTTTCGACTAGATAATCCAAATCATGAGCTATAAAATTTGTGCCATGATCTGGTTCTATCAAACTAACTAAAGATATATCTCTTGCTTGTTTTTCAACCAAGCTAGAAATCCCCAGAAAGTTAAATACACCAGATTCATAGGTTCCACAAGGTACTGAAGGATTATGTACTCCAACACAGTATTCATTTGGTTTAAACCAATCAAATGCTGGGTAACCGTGGAAATGAACAATTGCCGCACCATCTTTAATTAATTCTGGTGTATACAAAGCCGCCGAAAGACTAATCGCCAGCATGACATAAATATCATAAGAAGGTTTCATATCTGCTAACTCCGACTGAATCACTTTAGGTAGTTGGAGATATAGCTTTTCTTTCAAACCAATTCTGATAATATCATCAGCGATATTCAAGTTTGTTTTATTTGAGCCTGAACGAGAACTTACAAGCCAAATATCAGGTACTTGTCTAAATACATCTTCTTCTAGCAGCTTAATTTTGACATAGCGTCTACCTTTTTCATTTTGACGAAGTTCGTTACTACTAAATCCCTTAACAGGTAATAGACCTTCCCACTCATTTTTAGTTAATTCTATATCTCCAAAATATTGTGGAGGTTCAGCATAAGCAACAAAGCCATAAGAGACACCTGTTCTACCATTTATGATGACGCTGACAATATCTCTGTGAGATTTTCTTTTGATAACTTCATCTAACTTAAAACCAGGTGGAAATAAACCTGTCGATGCTAATTCTTGACCTAATTTTACTAATTTGGGAGCGTAGATAGATTCTTTAGGATTATATTGTCCTAGCTCAAAGCGACTCAGCAAAAGTGGTGCGATCGGTACAAAAACTTTAGGAATTAGTGATTTTAACACAAACCTATCTATCTCATTTTTAGAGAAAATAGAGTCTGAAAGATTCATGTTTAATATAGAAATTTTCTCAGATGAGACTCCAACAACAATCTCTGAAAATGTTCTAATTAAAGTATTTAAGCCAATATTTATTTTCTGTTTATACGGAATAAGAGGGTTGACAAAATCATGATCTATGTCAGTAATTGTAATGACTTGTGTCTTACTAGGATTATCAACATACTTAGCTGCATGATCTTCAGCCCAACTGCTTAATCGAGCCATTTTTATAACAGGTATTTTGCGACCATTTAAAACGAATTTAGAATAAAATTGATAGAGAGCCTCTGCTGCAAAAATACCAACTTTTCTTAGAATTGAATGAGGTATTTCTACATCAATAATTGCATTAACTTCTGATTTAACCCCTTTGAACTTGAAGTTCTTCCTTTTGTTAATTATTGGAATTGTCAAGTCATAGTTAAATTCTGCGATCGCTTCTTCCCAAGTTAACACTTTAACCCCATAATTTATCAGTTTATCCTCCAATTCTTGGCGGAATTTCAGAATTTCTTGATTGTTGTAACTATTAGGTAAAGGTTTAAATGTAACTATCAGTTTTTGAGCCATAACTTTAGGATCGATAATTGGTGGCTTATACTCCACTGTTGATTGTTCTGTAAATCCCCCAATTAGACGACCAATGGTTTGCAAGTTGAGTCCTTGACTTAAAGGAACACACTCTAAGTCAGCAGCCACATCCATCTCTTGTAAAAATGCTACAATCTCTGCTTTACAAGCGACTATTTCTGCTTGCATTTCTAATGTGATGACTCCCTTTGGTGAGCGAATCTTTAATTTGTCGTTATCAACCCATAGATGAACACCTTGTTCAGTAAGATTTGCCACAAGTTTTGATGCGTTCATTGTTTTAGAATCTCCTAATTGGTTCAAAATATTCATTAAGTAGTCATTGGTCATTGGTACATACGCCGGGACGTAAAAACCAATGCCACGTTAAAGAGTGAGAGTAGTATCTCAAGGACTAATGACTCTCGTGTTGCGGTTTGATTTCTTAGCCCCTCAATTGAGCAATGAATAGTCTAGTGCCGCAAGGCGTAATTCGTAATGACGCTCGATGACTCGCTAACGCTGCGCTAACGTAATTCGTAATTAATTATTTGCCAGGGTTTTAGACATTTAAAATTGGTGGCTTATTTACGTTGTGTGGTACTAGTTGCATGTTAAACTAGAGTCTAAATTTAAATTGCAAATCTCAAGAATATAAGACATAACATTATTGACAAGAGTCTCCATAGTATTCTGACTGATTGAAGGTTCAGAAAAGACAAAATTCAACAGCATTTTCCCTTGAAAAGTTGAAGCGTGGATAATAAAAACACCTGCATACAAAGCATGGGAACCAGCAAAACTGATTTCTTCTAGTTCAAATTCACCATAATGTTTCGGAATATTGACTCTGCCAACATTAGAAACAGACACCGTAGCAGCTACTTGCCTGGGGTAAATAAAACAAAAATCTATAAGATCCTTGGCAATCAAAATCATTTTAAAGAGATCACCAGATTTTTTACTAACTTCAAGCTTTTGTTTTACCTCGCGGGCTAATTCCCATAAGGACGTATTTTTTTCTATGGTATGAAATTCCATGATAGAGGAGGCTAATACAGCCATGTGATTATCACTGATTACTGGTTCGATAAGTCTCCTCAAATCAAAATATGATAGGCAATTTACTCGTATATTTTTTCTATTGCCTTTAATTATTTTTCTCCCTATTGTAAACATCATTACAGCGCACAATGCACTATGTACTGTTGTATTTTCTTGCCGACAATGATTTACAAACTTTTGGGTTAAATCTTGGTCAAGTTGTCTGTGGATAATATTGCAACGACGCTTTGCAATAGATACGTACTTTTCAAAACCTAATGTTTTTGGTCGATTCCAGATTTTTTTAAATCCAAGCTGTAACAAAAATATAATGCTGTTTATCCTACCTTTAAACCCTTTAGTCCATTCGGGCATTAATTCTTCGATGGGTGGAAGCGGAGTTAAGCTGGCACCTGGATTGATTGGTTCACCAGACACAATTTTTTGGCAACAAGTCAATATTTCGGAGTGAAGTTGGATGGATGATAAACCATCTGCGATCGCATGGTGTATTGTTGTAATTAGGTAAGTTATGTGCTGATCACCCAAAAGATGCACAAGAACCACTCGTAGCAAACCTTGGCTACTATCAATTCCTTTGTTCATCTCTTCATAAACCACTTCTTCCCACTGCTGATTATTTGACTGCCTTACAACCCGTAAACCAATCTTTGCTGTTCCTTGATTTTGAAAACTGAGACTATTCTTAGAACAAACAATTTGAGAATTTAGACGAGGGTGACGAAACTGAATCACGTCTAAAGCTTGTGCTAGAGTTTCTTCGCAGATATAGCCCTTGATGCGACTAATAGTTACTATGTTCCAGGTTTTAGCACGGCTATTTAAGATTTCCATAGCTTGCTCGATGCGTCCCAGTTTCCTGTTGTAAATCATATTTACTTTTGATTTCTTCTAACGACTGATGTTTGCAAGCTTAGTTTCTATGGAGGTTGTCATTATTTAACAACCTGTAGAGTAAGCTTTGCTAAAACCTGGATATACTCATAGTTTCAAACTATCAAAGTTTTGTTATGTAAATTTTTCAAGAACAGCTTTGATGTTCAAATCTCAAAAATCTCTGACTGCGAAGCTTTAGATTCTTCGGCTAAACGCTGGGATAATGTTTCAATAGTGGGGTAATGCCACAATAGGATTGGAGATAGCTCAAAACCAAACAATTTCTCTGCTTTGCTAACAAGAAACATTGCCTGCGCTGACTCTAATCCGTAACTATCTAAAGGCTGGCTGACATCTATATCTTTGGGTTCAACTCCTAACTGCTCGGCAATATGAGATACTAACCAAGCTTGAATTTCTTCTGCGGTATAAGACTGCTTTTTAGTTGTCTCAGGAGTAGACTGACTCATTTACACACCTCTGAAGTAAAAAGAATTGGATATGTAGCATTTCTAAAGAGGATATGAACATGCTAAAAACCTATCATTCTTGTTCATAGCATCAATAGGATTGCTATACTTGCTAAAATTTGGGAAAATTTGAAGGTAAGGAATACTAGAAAATGTTTGAACTTTCGCTACTTCTTCATTTGCTAGGACTTACCAAAAGAATGATTTTTAGATAGGGGCAATACCTTGCTAGTTCGCTGAAAGCGTTCTCGTAAGAGTAGGTGCTTTACATCTACATGAATTGCCCCAGAGTGCGTATAGTTTTGCGTAAGTCCTAATCTCCTAAGTGCATATCGGGCTATATAAAATTTGTCAACTAATTAGCTACCCGAATGCAAATATCGCCCTGCACAATGCATTGACAAGCTAGGCGAATATTGGGATTCTCTGGAGCCAATACATCAAGCAAAATCCGCTCTTCATCCAACACAGGAGTTAGATTTTCCATCCCACTGACAACTTCTATGAGGCAGGTTCCGCAAGCAACGCAACGACAACCAAATAAAATTGAACTAGGATGATCATCACAAACCTTAGTTAAGCGTTGGTTTGCTTCAACTTGAACTGTTTTTTGATCGTCTTCAAAATGAATAGATACTATCATTTCTCAACTCACTAGGTTCAGGAAATAGGGTTAGCAGATTTAGCAAACCTTAGGCAACTTCAACAACTTTTTGAATTTCCTTAATTGCCAGAGCATCCTTGTAACGCTCATAGCGATTACCTAGCTTAGTTGTATTTAATTCCAATCCCAGTTCTTTAATCAGACGCTCTAGCTGCTGAGATTTGTATTGCCAACTTTTTTGTTCTATGTAACCAATAATATTGCGCCACTTTGAACTTACCTGTCTCCAGGAATGAACTAATTGATCTATATCTACCTGCTTATCAACTAATTCAGGATGGTGCAGAGACATACTTAGTGAGTTTAGCCCGATTCTAACATCAGTTAACATGATTCCTTGCACGGTCAGGTCTAACTTCTCCAAATAAGTTGTGAAACTAGCACTAATATAGTCTTCCACAATTAGCTGCATGAAATATCGAATGAAATCTTGAGCCTCTGGAGGAGCTACCCTATACAGTTCTACTCCTAAATCAAAAGATGTTGTGTAATGACGTGCTTCGTCTGTTAAGTGACCTTGATTCAATTCAAAAGCTAATGGTTCATAATCAAACTTTTCAGGTGAGTCAAATAAATAAGCTTCGCTTTTTTTCAACTCCACATTAGCCATGTACCGATATAACAAAGTCAAACTACCCAAGCCACTTTCTTGAACTTTTTCGGCGGGTAGCATTCTCATCGCATCCCCAATCATGAACCGTAAAGTTCGATATGTAAAATTACTGCCTCGCTGCTGCGTTTGCTCGACAATATTTTTAAGAAAGCTTTTACCTTTTTGAAGGTTTAGCAGGGTTTCATTTAAATCTTCATCAAAAGTAAAACGGGTATCGAAACTGTCAAAATCTGATTGAGGTATTGCACCAACAGAACCATAGAAAAAACCAGGCTCATCAAAAGAGCTTTGAATTCCTATTTCTCGGCAAACCATACTATATACGGTTCTAAAAGACCAAATATGATCCATTTCTTCATTAGTTTCCTGATGAAGAATCATAAATTCATCCGAGTAGGAAGCAAAAACTTTTTCGGCAACGCTCATGTTGGAAATGAGAGACTGATATTCGCTATTGGCAACATACTTGTATAAGTTAGCAAAGAATGTCGCAGATAAAATTGTCATTTGACGAGCAGTGAAGGAAAGTAAATACTCACAAATCGGTACGGGTAAGGGAAGCATTCCCGGATGAGAGTAGAGTTTTTCTCCTTTAATTCCCTGCTTGCTCATCGCTATAGCGACAGGTTTTAATTCTAAGGAATTAGTATGTGCCTGCTCGAAAAGCTTATTTTGTATCTTGGGAATTCGGTTATCAATTTTAACAGTACTCATGTTATTTTCCTCTTTTTAATTAGAAACAACTGGACGATATTCACTGTAATAAGCTGGCATTTGTAAACCCTGGATTTTCAAACTTTGCATCCGGTATAAAAATGCCGCTCCGGTCATAATGTGGTTGGCAATATCAACGACTTGACGATTATTTGATTCAGATAAATAAGAACCTCTAACCCAGTCATTGAAGCTGCCCATAGCTGGCCCACACCAAATTTGATAATCCATTTCCCTACCTTTTTCCCCAAAGTTAGACCAACGAGATGATAATCCAAGATACCAACGAAAAATTAAAGCCATTTTCAATTTGGGATTATTAACAGCCTTGTTTAATTTATCAGGATTGCGTTGAGATAAATAACTAACTGTTTCTTGCCAAACTGCTTCCAAACTCTTTTGCAAAACTTGTTTTTCTAGTTTCTCTCTTTCTGCTCGTGGAATATCTTCAATTGAGTCATAGTTTTTGTATAACTCAAACAGTTTTTGTGCTCGCAAAGGAAAGAGAGTTCCTCTTTTGAGAACTTGGAGTTTTACCCCCATTTCAAACATATCTGCCGCCGGAGCCATCATCACATCAGCCATCTCGGCTTGAGCCAGCAATTGTTTGGTATGTTGAGAAGTTCCAGCTTCAATACAAGACTGGTTAATTGAGCCGGTTACAACATAAGCAGCCCCCATCATAAAGGCAGCTAATGCTGATTGTGGCGTAGCAATTCCTCCTGCTACTCCTACTCTGACTGGTTTTTCATAAGAAAATTTTCTTTGAATTTCATCTCTCAATTCCAAGATAGATGGTAAAAGACAAACCAAAGGACGATTATCTGTATGACCACCAGAATCTGCTTCTACAGTAATATCGTCAGCTACAGGAATTTTTTCGGCTAGGCTTGCTTGTAATTCACTAATAAGACCTTGCTCAACTAATTGTTTTAAGATTTTTGCGGGAGCAGGTTGCAGAAATTTGATTGCAACTTCTCTCCGAGAAATTTTGGCAATAATTTTATTTTTGATTTCGATTTGATTGGCTGCATTCAAACCAAGTCCAGCAGCGCGGTAGTAAACAATGTTGTCAGTCAAATCGAGGAAGGCGGAAGCTTCGATTGTTCTTACCTGATATTTAAGATACAAATCAACAACACCGCGTTCAATAGCAGGTTCACTGGGACTGTGGAGTAAGTTAAATGCGTAAGGCCCTTGGGGTAAAGCTTGTTGAATATGGTTAATGGCTGCTTCGACGCGAGCAGGAGATAAGCCACCAGCACCAAATGAACTTAAGATTTTCTCTTTACCAAGGGCAATTACTAGTTCTTCAGAAGCAATTCCTTGAGCCATTGCGCCCGTGGCATAAGCGTATTTTACGCCATGAAAGCTGAGAAAAGTTGGATCACCTAATTGTCGAATTGATAACGGTGGAACAGCTATTAATATTTCTACATCTTCAGATTTGTCTTGGTTGTAAGGATATAAATAACCTTCATTAGTTGCACCAATTTTTCCTTCGACTCTAATAATATAACAAGGTTTTTCTAAATTTAGCAATTTAGATTTTATGCCTTTTTCGTTAAAAGATACAGAATCTAAGGCACCTTGCCAAACTTGATTTTGATGGTAAGAAAAGTCTGATACTTTCAGGTAATTACCATTTTTGTTTAGTATATTGTTTGCGCCTATCATGTTTTTCCTTCTCCAGTCAGATAATGTAGTTGCATAGTTTGAAAATTTAGATTTTATTCAAATAATCTTTGGTAACAAGCCATTTGCAACTGAATTATGGCGCTGATTTGCTTTAGTGACTCCTGTCGCGCTTGTAAAAAAACAGCATGGGTTTTAGTCATACGAGAAGCATTCTCACTTAGCTTTTGATAGTAAGGGCTACGTAAATTGAGACAATGGGGTTCGTCAATAACATGAGAAATTGTCAAACTAGAAGTCAGAATGGATTGATAATTTTCCTGTTCTGTTATCCAAGTTTCGTTATTTTCTGATTTTTCTACAGTTTCTAAATTACGCTCTTGTAGCAATAGCCCAGTCGATTCGCTACCATTTTTAAGAGCTTCTTGCTGTTGGATATGTTCTGTATTTCTAGAGGTGTTGACAGGATTTGTGATTGTAGTTTGAAACAAAGAAGAATTCATTTGTGCTAATTCCTTAAAATCTGGTAGTTTATGCTGCTGTTGATTAACAGTGTTAATGGGATGGCTAAAAGATATATCTTGAAGTTTTTCTTGTTTGTTATTGTTCAAAGATGTGTAATTAATCTTGCTACTGTCTAAGGTTATAAATCTCACCCCAGAATTGTTTTTGTAGGAAACTTTTGGTTCTTGAGAATATAGTGGTGATAAATCTAAATTAACCCGATGACTGAGGAGTTTTGCTAAGGCTTTGATAATAGAAGTATGATCGTCTACACCTCTTTTATTAAGAGACACGGTGATGTGTTCTTTTGCATTGAGGGTTTTATCAATCCATCTAGAACAGTTACTACCGGCACCTACTTCGATGAATATTTTGAAACTATCTTCATAGACGCGGTTAATTAGCTGAGGGAAATTAAGCTGTTGACAGAGGTTTTGAGCAATGTTGTGAGCAATAGAATTGCTGTCAAGGGCAATGGGTTTATACTCGGCTGCGGAATAGAAAATAGTATCTGGTACGTTTTGAGTAGGTAATGTATTTAATCTCACAAGTTCATCGTATTCAGAGCGCATTGTCTCGCAATGAATTACATGGGTGAAGGGAGCAGAAAAAGCATTACAATTTAAGTTGGCAATCACTCGCTGACAGACTTGGATATCACCAGCGATCGCAACTTCTTCTGTAGTATTAATTAAGGGCAAATAGACGTGCTTTTCATCTTTAATAGCTTCCTGAACACGCGAGACTGGACACATGAGAATATAGTTGCGCCAAAAATCTTCGCCTTGCTCATCTTGTCCTTGAGGTAATCCCCAATACTCGCGCACAGCGTTTTTGGGGCCAGATAGCCTCGTCTTCAACAGAGATGATGAGTTAAAGCCCTCACTACCTTCTTGAAACTCAGTCCAGACACCTTGAGCCAACATCATGCTAATTTCGCCCAAGCTATAACCAAATGCAGATTGGGGCTTGAGTTGAAAATAATTTTTCAGAATTGCTGTCATCAGTCCAGCACAAGCCATTTCTGATTCGAGTACTGCTACTGAATCTTTAAGCAATCGCTGTTCAAGGGCTTCTAATTGCCTGGTTGACAATTTTTCTAAGCTTCGGGGATAAATAAGCTTTTCGACGTTAGCAACACGATTGTAGATGCTTCTGATGAAGGGATCATCGTAAAGTTGAGGAAACAAACGAAACAGATTTCGACCTAATCCGATATACGCACTAAAGGCACCTGGGTAAACGAAAGCAACTTTACCTCTTTGACCCATTGGTTGGGCCGTAAAATAGCTACCAAGAGGACTTTGCCAGTCTTTCCCTGTCTCAAAGGCATGGGCAATACCCTTGAGGGAGTGCTGAATTTCCCGTTGCAATTCCTCTTGATTGTGTCCGAGAATTGCTAGAGCATAAGTTGCCTGTTGACGCTGTTGAAAAGCTGTAAAAGTCTGCCTAGCAGCGTCAGATAGGGAAGAAGAATTTTGAATCGTTTGCTCAAGAGTGCGGATTTCGTCTAATAAAGTTGATTGATCATCAGCTGCGATCGCAAATACATAATAAGGCATTTGCTCTAAATATCGGCTGCTGTGATCTCTCTGATTTGGTTCCTCTGACAAAATTAAATGTGCGTAACTCCCATCTACCTCCATCCCATTAATCGCAGCTATTCTTCTGGTAGCTCCTTTTTCTAAAAACCAGGGTTTTGATTCAAAAGCGACATAAAAAGGACTACCTTGCCAAATCTCTGGCGTTTTGGGGCTAGACCATTGGGGAACCGCAGGAATATAGCGATGATATAAACAGAGTGCTGTTTTAACCAGACTAACTATTGCCGATGCAGTATGTGTATGACCAATATTGGCTTTGACACTACCGATCGCACAAGTTAAATTTGGTTCAAATGTGCGATAAGCTGTGAGCAAACCTTTAATTTCTGACTCATCCTGCTGGGGAATTCCACTACCAACAACTTCCAAATAGTTGATATCTTTCGGTTTGATTTCTGCAAGATGAAAAGCCTGTTGACAAACTTGTGTCACCGCTTCAGAATTTGGGGATTGGGAACTGGAGACGCGATTTGTTGAATTTTTCAGGACACTAAGAGCGTCAATCGTTGCATATATGCGATTGTTCTCTTGTTTTGCTGTTTCGTAGAGCTTCATTACTACAGCCGCCGCACCCTCGCCTACTATCCAGCCATTGGCATTCTGGTCATAACTGAGAGTATTCACGCCTGTGTTAACTTTTGTTATTTGATTTCGTCGTAAAACACTAGCGCCATCCCCAGCAAGCTCGATTGCACCGACTAAAACAGCATCTACTTCTCTGATTGTGAGTAGCTTTTGTGCAAGTTCTAAGGCTTTAAAAACAGTATTGTGTTTGGCAATTAATGTGAATGCAGGGCCAGCAAAATTCCATAGTTTGGAAATATAATTAGCCAGTCCATTTTCGATGTAACTTGGAGATTCACTGTCTTTGTCAATCGCTTCTAATTTTTCTGTTTTGGTAAGTTTGTCTAGAGTCAGTTCTGTAGCAGTAGCAATGATTATCGCTATTCTTGTTCCTTGAGGAAGTGCCGCATCTTTGAGGGCATTATCAGCTACCTGAAGCATCAATAGTTCTTGAGAGTTAAAATTGTCTACTTCTTCTGGCGGTATTTCTAAATCTAAAGCATCAATCTCAAAATCTTTGATGTATGCGCCTAATGGTAATGCACCGTCGGCAAAACCATAGTTTTTCAGCAACTTTTCTTGTGCTTCTATTGCTTGCAATCTCTGAGGAGGTATGGAAATAAAATGCTGAGTTCCTTCATAAATACTGCGTTCAAAGGCATCTAATCCTTTGCAGTCACCACCCAAATAGCAATCCATTCCCACAATTGCTATTTTAGGAGTTTTATTTTTTACAAATTCTTCCATCACCTGTCTCCTCAAGCTGATATATACATTTTTGAGTTGCTGATTCTCTGACTTTTTACGGTATCTGGAAAACTTCTCTCTAAATCTCTCTCCTTAAAGGAGAGAGACTTTGAATTTCTTAGCTGGGGTTAGGAAGCTTTTCCAAATTAAGTGAAAAGTTAGGCTAATTCCTAGTTAAATTTCATCTAATTGCTTGGGTAAAATAGTTCCCTTTGCTCCAAGCATTCGGGTATATATTTGTCCTTGCTGATTATGGGCGATAACATCAACCACTAAACCCGATTCTGTTTTAGATTTTATTTCACAAGAAACATAAAATGTTTCATCAAAGGGGACAGCTTCAAACTGTTCAAAAGTTTTGATTTCCGAAGGTAGACAAGCTACCTGATAAAAATGCTGTGCCCAAATCCAAAATGCATGAATCTGCACATCTGCAATATAGGGATTAAATGTTTGGACTGGGAATTGTCCTTGTTGTCTTCTTGCTGGTTCTGGCAAGTAGCATTCTATGGTTATCTTATCCAGAGTGGCATTTAAGACAGATTTTACGCCTTGAAAAGTAAGTCCGTGAAATAAGGTAGCTGCCCCATTTTGATAAAGTGATGAAGTCGTAGCGGTGATTCTATGATCCTGGCTTAAGTTCAGAAATTCGAGTGTAGGGGTACTAGGAACTTCCCGCTTCAGTTTCATCTGGCTACTGAAATGATAACGAATTTTACCTTCTGGAGTTTTACTCCAAATTTTGGCATCGAAATCTATCTCATTGATATCATGTTTAGCAATTTCTTGCAATTCTAAAGTGTATTCAGTTGGTAAATTTTCATCGAAGATTAGTCCCTTCAAAACTTTATAATTGGTACAACTGAAAGCTTTGTAACCAGGATATATTTGTTCGCAAGCATTAGCAATCCATAATAGTCCACAAGTTGCTGGTAGAACTGGATAACCAGCAATTACATGGTCTTCTAAAAAGGGATTAGCAGCTAATTTGAGTTGCCGCTGGATACGAAAAGTTCTTAACTCACTTGGTAGCTTTTCCGGCATAAACACCAGGGGACTACCAATCACAACTTGCACAGTTTCTTGATTTGTACTAGCTAATTCATCAACTAAAAACTCTGTGCCAATTTCAATCGGAATAGTCTCAATATTTCGTTCAGCAAAAGCTTGCTTTAATTCAGGAGAAACCATACCACTGTCCCAAGGGCCCCAATTAATCGCTACTACATGAGAATGGGGATGGTTGCGTTTGACAAGGTGGGCTGATTTGTTGAGAATTTCATTAGCGATCGCATAATCTGTCTGTCCGACATTTCCGTAGAAACCAACTACAGAAGAAAATAGGACTAAATAATTCAATTGATTGGGTGGTACACACCGCAACAGGTTTTCTAGACCTTTAACTTTGGCAGTGTAAACTGTTTCAAAATCTTGGACTGATTTTTTCTCAATCCGCTTATCAGCCAGATTACCAGCCCCGTGAATAATTCCTGTTACTGGGCCAAAACGCTTCACAGCATTAGCGACTTGTTCAGAAAGCGCGATCGCATCAGTCACATCAACATTCAAATATTCAGCTTTCCCACCCGCTTGTTTAATGGCTTGTAAGGTTGTGGCAATTTCCCGACTAGATGAAATAACGTTAAACTTTTTCTGCACCATTGCAGGTGTGGGTTTTTCGCCTCTAGCGAGGAAATCCTCCATAATCCGCTTTTTCAAATCAGCTTCACTCAAGTAGCCTTCAGTCCACACGGGTTCTGGATCGGCGGCGGAACGACCTATTAAGATAAATTTGCATTGATAACGTTGCGCTAGTTTGATCGCACATTGAGCCGTTATCCCTTTGGCACCGCCACTTACGAGAAATACTTGAGATTGGGCATTCGAGATGGGGAAAAGGTTGGCGGAAAAGGTGCTGGGTGCAAAAGGGATTGTTCCTACTTCCTGCGCTCTGTTTTTTTGTTCTTCTTGTTCACATATTAAGGTTGATCGTCCTTGTGAACTATATCCCACTTCCACAACCAATAGATTGGGATCATGAAGTTCGGCGAGAATCTGCTGTGCTGATATTTCGGCATCTAAATCAGGATTGAGGTCGATCGCTCGGCAAAATACAGATTCCCATTCCTGGTTCAAACTTTTAGTGAGTCCAAATAGTCCAGCGCCAATTGCACCGAAGTTAGTTTTGTGTCCTAGTCCGAATTCGCCATCCAGACGGGCCACAGTTACAAAACTACTGCGTCCTTGAAGTGCTGCTTGATTCAGTGGTTCCTTGAGATATTTGGCAATGAGAAAGATATGGCGAAGAATAGCTCTTTCTGATTCCAGATAGCGGACATTCTTGCTTGTATCTTCGTGATTTGAGGGATTCAGATGGATAAATGTAGCGATCGCACCATAATTATTAGCGATCGCTGTTAACTGTTCTTGCAAATGCTCCTCGCTCAAATCTGCAAGCACCACACGGCTAACCCCTTCAGGTAAAGCAGATTGCTTAGAAATCACAGTTGAGGGAAAAGTTAAGACAACAGTCTTCCAGCCACGCTTTAACAGAGTCTCAGCTAGTTTCGTCGTGGTGAGAGAACCATCATCAGTAAGCAAGGCAATATGCTGATCGGGGAAAGTGAAATCTAAAAAATCAGGTTCAGGAAGATATTTGAGTTTGACAGGAGAGCGAAGAATTCGAGATTGGGTACTGGGGATTGGGTACTGGGGATTGGGTACTGGGGATTGGGTACTGGGTAATGGGGATTGGGAAAACTCTTCCCCAGTCCCTAGTCCCTTTTCTATATATGCAACAATTTGTCCGAGGGTATGTAGTTGAGCCAATGCTTCTGAATTCAGCTTGGGTAAATCAGGATATAGTTCTAGCAAGGCTCCTAGAATTTCCACAAGTTTGACGCGATCAATTCCCAAATCTGTCTCAAGATCCATTGATAAATCTAACATCGTCATCGAGTAGCCAGTTTTTTCGCTAACGACGTTGGAGACAATGTTAGTAAGCTCTGGAGATGAGGGGGATGAAGGGGATGAGGGTGATGTTACTGTTACTCCCCCATCACCGTCATCTCCCCCATCTTTGCCATCTCGCCCTGTTTCATCCACAGGTGCGTTGACAAGGCCCACCGCAGGGATCGCTGCTGAGATTTCTGATGCAATTTTCCCCATATACTCAGCTATCTGACCGAGGGTGCGTAGCTGTCCTACTTCTTCGGGATTCGGTCTGGGCAAATCAGGATATAGTTCTAACAACGCTCCGAGAATTTCCACACGTTTGATGGAATCAATCCCCAAATCTGCCTCGATATCCATTGTCAGGTCTAGCATCTCCGTTGGATAGCCTGTTTTATCACTAACAACGTTAATCAGAGTTTCGCTCAGGATGGCTTGATCAATGATTACTGCTGGGGGTGGGGGTGCTACTGGTTCTATGGGTGCTACTGGTTCTGTGGGTGTTACTGGTTCTGTGGGTATTACTGGTTCTGCGGGTGCTGAGGGTACAAACGCTACAGTTGCAGTCTTATTCTCCTCTAATGGATTAATATCCAAGACTGCTGCTTGATGATGTGCGCCATTACCATTTGTGCCATTACCATTAGTTGAAACTGGCTCAGATTTAGTGGCAAAACCGTTACTCGGTACATCAACCGATGCAGTTTCCAGAACAGAGTTATCCTTTTGGGTTGGTGGAACTACTGGACTAGGTTGATAGTTAATTGGCGGTATCAGACTTTGTGGAGTGGTATTGCTGGACGACTGTTCATAATGTCGCTGGAGCAATTGGAAAAAGTTGTTAGTGTATTCTTGCTGATGGTTCAGATATTGCTCATGGATGCGGATGCTATCAGCTTGATGGTCGTGAAACCGCATGATGCTGCGTTCTGAACTAGAGACTACTAATTGCTGTGTTTGTGTTTGTGTTTGTGGCTCGCTGAATTTACCATTTCCCCACAACGCATGTTGTTGCTGCATGAGTTGGAAAAAGGTTTTGGTATATTCTGTCTGATGGTTCAAAGATTGTTCATGAACCTGCAAGATATCATGTTGATGGCGATTGAACTCTATTAATGTGTACTCTAAGTTGTCTATAGCTCTTAGGTAACTTAGAGGAAGTTCTGGAATAGGTTGCAAAGACTTGATATCTAGTTGGTCTGATTGCCCATTCTGCACAGATTTCACTCCACCATTGACTGCGACTTTCTCTGCTGGATGAGAGGGGTTAGCTGTTGCTGGTTTATTGCCATTTCCAACGGTGGATTGACCGTTGACTGCGACTTTCTCTGCTGGATGAGAGGGGTTAGCTGTTGCTGGTTTATTGC
>NZ_JBDNJQ010000481.1:0-263 GCF_051172895.1 Nostoc sp. CALU 1950
AATCCGCTTTGATTTCTGAACTGATTTGCGTAGGCAGGCAATAGGCAATAGGCAACAGGAAAGAAGGCTTCTGAGTTGTACTGAGTTTTTTCAGAAATCAAATATGAGTCCTATAAGACTTAATTGTTTTATCTATTCTCTTTGGCATTCAAATGCTGCATCAAAAATCTACTGGTATCTTTAACAGTTAATCAGTCCAATAAAAATATCCTAAATCATTCAATAACAGCAAGATCCCCGACTTCTTTAAGAAGTCGGGGATC
>NZ_JBDNJQ010000482.1:0-259 GCF_051172895.1 Nostoc sp. CALU 1950
TATCTCAACGCCAAGCTTTAGAGCCTGCTTAGTTCTTTTGTTCTAACAAAGTTGATATGCTCCCGAAGTGAAGCGTAGGATGGTTAGCTTTAAGTGCTAAAACGTAATCCGCTTTCGCATTAAAAATTTGGGATGCAATTGCAGTTTGCGTACCCATTGCATCAATTGTAATAACGCATCCTGTTAAGTCTAGCAATTCTAATAATGCAGGAATTGCTGTAATTTCATTCGATTTATCGGCGACTTTCACTTGTCCTAA
>NZ_JBDNJQ010000483.1:0-259 GCF_051172895.1 Nostoc sp. CALU 1950
TTATTATGCAAGGGCGCATCACAATCAGAGGAAGTTACTCAATGGGTCTGGGTTGAACTTATCAACCCATCCTTTGGGTCATGGTGGAGGAGGTGGTGATGCTATGGACCTATCGCCAAAGTGCAGCAACAAAAGAAAGAAGGATTTCTTCCTCCATGGAATGGACGAGGATTCTTGTTTGCCTGCACAAGACATGGAAATGCACCAGATCGAACCATCGTGGATAAATGCTTTTAGCGGCGTGATGAGGCTGCTTCTG
>NZ_JBDNJQ010000484.1:0-258 GCF_051172895.1 Nostoc sp. CALU 1950
TTGGTTTGATTGGCTTCATGTTGCGGCAATTTGAAATTGCCCGTCTGGTAGGTATTCGTCCTTATAACGCCCTCGCCTTCTCTGCTCCCATTGCAGTATTCGTCAGCGTATTTCTGATGTATCCCTTGGGACAATCTAGCTGGTTCTTTGCACCCAGCTTTGGCGTCGCGGCAATTTTCCGATTCCTACTATTCTTGCAAGGTTTCCACAACTGGACACTCAACCCCTTCCACATGATGGGTGTTGCAGGTGTATTGG
>NZ_JBDNJQ010000485.1:0-258 GCF_051172895.1 Nostoc sp. CALU 1950
TCGGGTTTGATTTCTATGGCTCTGTCATAAGATGCAAGCGCTTCTTCAAATCGCCTTAAATTACCCAGCACCACACCCCGGTTGTTCCAAGCTTCGTAGTCATCAGGTTTGATTTCTATGGCTCTGTCATAAGATGCGATCTCTTCTTCAAATCGCCCTAAACTACCCAGCGCCACACCCCGGTTTTTCCAAGCTGAGTCTTTGTCGGGTTTGATTTCTATGGCTCTGTCATAAGATGCGATCGCTTCTTCAAATCGC
>NZ_JBDNJQ010000486.1:0-258 GCF_051172895.1 Nostoc sp. CALU 1950
TAAGGGTTTTGTTGATTGGGAATGGGTGGTTTATTTCCGCCGTGCTGTACTAGTTCAGGATTACTTTGATTACTAACCGATTTCTACCCGATTTTTGCCTTTTATCTCCACAACTAGTTGTTAAAATTTTATATAAAATCAATTTCCTTGCACTAAAATGTCTCCAAATAAATTTAATTGTTTGTTTGGAGAATTTTAATTTTATATATAGCCGTAGTCACACAGATTAGGACAGTGTTGATTGCTCAAAGTCTTGAA
>NZ_JBDNJQ010000487.1:0-256 GCF_051172895.1 Nostoc sp. CALU 1950
TAGAAGTACCCACAGTTGATGGTGGGGGCTGCTCCCTCACACCAATAGCAACACACAACACTTCCACAATTTCTGGTATGCTCTTCCTTTCATAAAGCTCTGTTAACTTCTTCTGGCAGATTATGGTAACAGCATTTTCAACTTCCTTTTGTAATACCTTAGTAGATGGTGCTGCACTAGTCTTCAATGAATACCATTCTTCACCTAATCCCTTCAAATGACATTTGTGATCCAAAATATCTGTTCTGTTATCCCT